>DXCZ01000077.1 GCA_019115765.1 Candidatus Mediterraneibacter stercoripullorum
TCCCGCGAGCAACGAGCCAAGCGGACATGCTGGCATGTCCATTTGGCGACTGCCGCGAGGGTCTAATACCCCGATGCTTGCATCGTTGCTAGTTTGATGCCCCGCATGCTTGCATCGGGGTCTTTGACTTGGACATCTGTCAGTCCAGGATCTGTCCGTCAATGGAAATAGTCACCACCTGCCAGGGAATGAATTTTCCGCTGGCCTGGAGAGCTTTTTTCACTGCTGTTTCCAGCCCTCCGCAGCACGGCACCTCCATGCGGACGATGCATACATTTCTGATATCATTCTGGCGGATGATCTCTGTCAGTTTCTCCGAGTAGTCGATGCTGTCCAGTTTGGGACAGCCGATCAATGTGATTTTCCCCTTCATAAATTCCTCATGGAATCTGGCGTAGGCATATGATGTACAGTCAGCGGCAATGAGAAGAGATGCATTTTCAAAATAAGGAGCATTGACAGGAGCCAGTTTGATCTGGACAGGCCACTGTGCAAGTCGGGAACGGATCAGAGAAGCATTGTTGGCTTCTATATTCTTCTTCACTGCTTCAGCGTCATAGGCATCGGCCTCTCTTTCTACAAATGTGATCGCACCAGTTGGACATGCAGGCAGACAGTCCCCCAGCCCATCACAGTAGTCATCCCTCAGAAGTCTCGCCTTGCCGTTTACCATGCCGATGGCGCCTTCATGGCAGGCCTGAGCGCAGAGCCCGCAGCCGTTACATTTTTCTTCATTGATCTCGATGATCTTTCTGATCATAGTGTAATTCTCCTTTTATTATAGATATTATGTGGTTATCGGGCCTTCTGTCAGGAGCACATCGCAGCAGTTCCGTTCGTGGGGCAGCCGGCCCTTGTGTTACCTTGGGAATTGTAATATATTAATGGTGAAAAGTCTGTTGTTTTTACAACGAAAATGGAGAGGCAATATGGATTTTAAGACTATTTTTGACAATTCTATTTTCAGCGGGATAGATGAAGGGGATATGGAGGAACTGCTGGCTTTCCTGGAAGCGCGAATGGAACGATATGAAAAGGACAGCCTGGTCTATCACATGGGGGATACGACGGAGCGGATGGGGATCGTGCTTTCCGGAGGGGTAAATATACTGCGGACGGATCTATGGGGCAGACAGAGTATTCTGGATCATGTAGCTGTGGGAGAAGTGTTTGGTGAGACCTATGCCTGTCTGGGCGGGGAACCTCTTATGGTGGATGCGGCGGCGGCCTGCGAGACTGAGATTCTGTTCTTGAGGATACGGAAACTGCTCACAGAAGCTCCGGAAAATGACAGAACAGCAAAAGAAACGCCGTCCGGGGGATATGCCCGCAGACGGCTGCTTCAGAATATGCTGTACGTCATGACCGGAAAAAATCTGAACCTGGCGCGAAAGATCAATCATATCACGCCGAGATCCATCCGGGGAAGGATCGAATCATACCTGTCCGGAGAAGCACTGCGCAGAAAAAGCGTTGATTTTGATATTCCGTTCAACCGGCAGCAGATGGCTGATTATCTTCTGGTGGACAGGAGTGCCCTTTCTGCCGAGCTGTCACGGATGCAGGAAGAAGGGCTGCTTACCTTCCATAAAAATCATTTCCATCTGCATCCGGAATTCCGGAATGCAGAGGAATAGGTGAATATGGAAATTATAAGGCAACTGAACTGTTTCCGCCGGCACATGCGTAGTAAGCTCTGTTGTCTTCCGGCTTCACATAGATGCGCAGATCTGTTGTATCCATTTCTTCCGCCTCGCATTTTTCAATGATCTGCTCTGCCAGGTCAGCCATATTGTACTCACGGTTCTGGTACTGGAGATATACAGTGTACTCTGTCTTTGTCTTCTTTGCTCTCGCAGCCGGAGTTTTCTCTGCTTTAGCAGCCTTTTCTGTTTTGGGTGCTTTGGCAGCTTTTTCTTCAGTATTGGGAGTTCCTTCGGCTTTGACAGTTTCCTCTGCAGCCGGAGCTTCTTCAGTTTTAACAGCCTCTTCGGCTTTGACAGTTTCCTCTGCAGCCGGAGCTTCTTCAGCTTTAGCAGCTTCTTCGGCTTTGACAGTTTCTTCCGCAGCCGGAGCAGTCTCTTTCACAGATTCTGCTGCTTTCTCCTCAACCTGTACTTCCGCAGCTTTTACCGCTGCTTCTTCCGTTGCTGCTGTCTCGGCAGCAGAAGCAGAGGAAACAGGAGCTGTCGTCTGTGTCTCATTTATCTTCTTTGCTCTCTTCTTCGTTGTACGTCTGCTCATAGTGATATAACCTCTTTTCATAGAATATAGGGAAAATTGCCCTTTCACATTATATAACGAGATTGACGGGAAGTCAAAAAAAGAGCGCCTGGCCGGGAAGATTTTTTGAGAAAATTTTCAGAGTATAAAAAATTTAAAAAAAGGCTTGCATTTCTGGGAAATATATGATATCATACTACTCGTGTCAGGGATGACGCGGGTGTAGTTCAATGGTAGAACACCAGCCTTCCAAGCTGGATACGTGAGTTCGATTCTCATCACCCGCTTTATTTTTTTATCTGAGACTGAAGTGCCCCGGGAGTTTTTTGATTCCGGGGCTTTTTTTCGCATTGTATACGATTCTTTCTTGTGTTATACTGTAAGAAAATTATTTCAGGCGTGTGAGGCTTCGTGTTCAGCGTTGTTCCGGCGCCACAATAATACCGAAAGAGAGAAGTGTTTCCATGAGATTTAACATTACGGACAATATTGTAACCCGGGCGCTTTCCAAGATCTGTGACATGGTCTGTCTCAATATCCTCTGGCTGGTCTGTTCTATACCGATCGTGACGATCGGTGCTTCTACAGTTGCCCTCTATTCTGTCATGCTCAAGCTTGTCAGAAATGAAGAGGGATACATATTCCGGGGTTTTTTCAAAGCATTTAAGGAGAACTTCAAACAGAGCACTATTATGTGGCTGATTCTGCTGGCGCTGGGGATCATCTGGACGATTGATTTCAGACTGCTGGGATATTTCCCGGGGATGATCCAGTTTGTGTTGAAAGTGATTTTTACCCTGATCGGCTTCATCCTGCTGTCGACGCTGATCTATGTATTCCCGCTGACAGCGCGTTATGTGAACACAGTGAAGGCAACATTTAAGAATGCTCTGATCCTTACAGTGGCTAAGCTGCCGTATACACTGCTCATGGTTGTGATCGTGGTGGCTGCAGTGATCCTGTCATTGTGGAATATATCAATGCTGCTGATCGCTCTGCCTCTGTGGATGCTGTTTGGAGTATCACTGGTCGTTTGGGTGAATTCCTGGCTGCTGAGACGGGTATTTACCATATTTGAAGGAGAAGAAGATAATACACAGGAAGAGGGAGAATAATGAATTTTCTGGAAGAACGGATCGTAAAGGATGGAATTGTTAAAGAAGGCAATGTACTGAAGGTTGACAGTTTTCTGAACCATCAGATGGACATCAGGCTGCTGGACCAGATGGGGGCAGAGTTCAAGCGCAGGTTTGAGGATAAGCCTATTAATAAGATCCTTACTATTGAGGCGTCCGGTATTGGGATTGCCTGCATTGCGGCGCAGCATTTTAATGTGCCGGTGGTGTTTGCCAAGAAGTCTCAGAGTATCAACCTGGATGGAGAGATGTATGTGGCAGAAGTAGAGTCTTTTACCCACAAATGTATTAACCATGTGATCGTGTCGAAGAAGTTCCTGTCGCCGGCGGATCACGTACTGATCATCGATGATTTCCTGGCAAACGGATGTGCGCTTCAGGGGCTGATCCAGATCGTACAGGCATCGGGAGCTACTGTAGAAGGCATCGGGATCGCCATCGAGAAGGGATTCCAGTCCGGAGGAAGGATCATCCGCAACCTGGGATTTCAGCTGGAATCACTTGCCATCGTAGACGGCATGGACGCAGCTACAGGACATATCGAGTTCCGGCCTCAGGGAGACGAGGCGGAGAAAAAGGAAGAGAACGACTGCGGAGTCAATGCTGAGGAAATATGCAGGAGCGCAACGCTCGACTGATCCCGCAGGATATTATCTATATGTGTATAAGTATCCAGCTATAAACGAGCTGTGTGGCCGCCGGGGCAACACAGCTCGTTTCTTCATATTATTTCTTGCTTTCTTAAGAAAATCTTTTGAATCTTATATCAGAACCCTTTAGAATTCCGCAGTATCCTAGATACTGTAAAAAGGGGGACGTACTGATGAGTATCCATGAGTTGACGAATTATTTTATACAATATGGCGCATTCTTTATCTATCTGATCGTACTGCTGGAATACCTGAATCTGCCGGGATTTCCTGCAGGAGTGATCATGCCGCTGGCAGGTATCTGGGCAGCCAGCGGTGAGATCAGCTTTCCGCTGGTCATGGTACTGACAGTTGCGGCGGGACTTACAGGAAGCTGGGCACTGTACCTGTTGGGAAGACTGGGAGGTGCGAAGGTAATGGGGTTATATTTCAGAAAGTTTCCAAAACATCAGCCGGTCATAGAGGAGAAGATGGAATTTTTAAGAGAGAAAGGCTGCATAGGGGTGTTTGTCAGCAAGCTGCTCCCCATGGTGCGGACGCTGATATCTATTCCTGCCGGGATGGTGAAGATGGATTTTATCAAATATACGATCAGTTCGCTATGCGGTATCTTTCTCTGGAATCTGGCCTTTGTGGGTGCAGGATATTTCCTGGGGGACAAGGCAATCAGCCTTCTGTCCTGATGAGAGAAGAAGCCGGGTATAGTGAGCGGCAAGATGGCATAAGAAAAAGAAACTGGCATGAAGGGGGCAACCACTATGAAGATAGCAATGCTTACGAATAATTACAGACCTTTTGTTGGAGGTGTTCCTGTTTCCGTAGAGCGCCAGGCGCGTGAGCTGATCCGCCTTGGGCACAAGGTGACGGTATTTGCACCGACTTACGGAGATACAGAGGCGGAGGATGAAGCGGCACCAGAGCGGGTGGTACGGTATCACTCCCAGAGACGCACTATGGATAACGGAATGGTATATCCGGGATTCTATCCCAGGGAGATCCTGAAGGTTTTTGAAGAAGAGGCGTTTGACTGCATCCATGTCCATCACCCTATGTTTGTAGGACAGTGGGCGCTCTATCTTGGAAAGAAATACGGGATACCGGTGATCTATACCTATCATACGAGATACGAAGACTATCTTCACTATATTCCGTGTTTCAGAGTCAGTGAGCGCAGCTCGTTTCTGAAGAAACATGTGGTAAAGGGGATTGGAGAAAAGATTGTTCCTGCATATATGAAATGGTTCGCGGACCGGTGCGATATGGTACTGGCGCCGTCGGCAGGGATGCGGCAGATCATCCGGGGTTATGGAGCCGCTGTACCTGTGGAAGTATTTCCAACAGGGCTGGATGACAGCTTCTTCCAGGTGGATAGAGAACGTGCATCTGAGATCAGAGAAAGGTATGGAAAAGGAAAGAAATACCTGTTCTCTACAGTATCCAGACTGGAAAAGGAGAAAAATTACGGATTCCTTCTGCGAGGGATTGCGGAGTTCCAGCACAGATACGGTGACGACTTCCAGGTGATGATCCTGGGAGACGGAAGCCAGAAGGGCGAACTGAAGGTAAGAGCATCCCTGCTTGGAATCCATGATGTAGTTACATTTGTAGGAAATGTGCCAAATCATGAAGTGAAAGACTATCTTGCGGCGTCGGATGTCTTCCTCTTCGCCTCAAAGTCCGAGACTCAGGGGATCGTGCTCGCTGAGGCAATGGCGGCTGGAAAACCGGTAGTTGCAGTTCATGCCGTAGGCTCGGATGATATCATTAAGGATGGAGTAAACGGATATCTGACAGAAGAGGATGAAACAGCCTGGGCGGAACATGTGAAGATGGCTCTGGAGAAGGAAAAGGGCCGGAAGATGATGCGTCAGGCTCTAAGGACAGCGGAGAACTACCGCTCATCCAGACTTGCGTTATATGAAGAGATGCTCTACAATCAGTGTATCTGCGGAAAAAAGAACGAGCTTCGGCTGATGGATCAGCAGTATGGTTTAAACGGAGAGAGAAAGGGAGGCAGCTTATATGAAGATGAAGAAACTGGGAGAGAGTCTTCTGCAGTGGTTATTCGATAGCTATCTGAAACTGATCGAGAGGACAGTCCGGATCAAATGGATTGAAGATACACGATTCGGCGACAGCCAGATATTCGGGTTCTGGCATGAGGACAGCTTCTTTATGATCCTTGTGCTGGAGAAACTGGCTCACAGGACAACGCCGGTTGATGTGATCGTCACAGCTGATACGAGAGGAAATTATATCGAGCACATGATAAAGAGAAGCGGCGGCAATGCCCTTCGGGTGCCTGACGGATTCAAGGCTTTTGCCGCGCTGAAGAAGATCGTGAAGGATAACTATGAGAAGGATCATTCCATCGCGGTGGCTCTGGACGGGCCGCTGGGTCCCAGGCATGAGCCGAAGAAGCTGGCCTTCTATCTGTCTGAGCACGGGGATGAAGAGTTCGTAGGCATCAGCATTTCCTATTCTTCTTGCATCAGGCTGAACCGCAGGTGGGATAAATACGCGATACCGCTGCCTTTCTCACAGGTGACAGTGGCTGTGAAGGATTACGGAGTGGTGGAAAAGAATCAGGTACCGGCGCTCCCGGTAAATGCAGACGGGGCAGAGTACGGCAGTGAAAATGAGAGGGAAAAGGAGAACTTGATAAAATGGAGACAAATCACATATTGATAGTAGAAGATGACAAAGAGATCCGGGAGGGCGTCCAGATCTATCTGCAGAGCCAGGGATACAAGGTATATCAGGCCGCAGACGGAGTGGAAGGCCTGGAGATCATAGAGAAGGAGGAGATCCATCTTGCTATCGTGGATATCATGATGCCCCGGATGGACGGTATCCGGATGACCATGAAGCTGAGGGAGAAGTATGATTTCCCGGTGATCATGCTTTCGGCCAAATCCGAGGAAGTGGATAAGATCACAGGACTGAACATCGGGGCGGATGACTATGTGACAAAGCCCTTCACGCCAATGGAACTCATGGCAAGAGTCAATTCACAGCTCCGGAGATACAGGAAGTTCCTGGAGAAGCTGACGCCGAAGGATAATGTCCATGTGATCGGCGGACTGGAGATCAACGAGGATACCGTGGAGGTGTCTGTGGACGGCGTTCCGGTGAAGATGACTCCCATTGAGTACAAGATCCTCCTGCTGCTGGCCAAGAATCCGGGGAGAGTCTTCTCTTCAGAGGAAATCTACGAGAGAGTATGGCAGGAGAAAGCGATCAACACGGATACCATCATGGTCCATGTCCGGAATATCCGGGAGAAGATTGAGATCGATCCGAAGAATCCAAAATATTTAAAGGTGGTGTGGGGCGTTGGATACAAGATCGAAAAACAGCCGTAAGCTGGTCGTCCTGACTGTGATCGTCCTGAGCATCTGTTCGCTGTGTATGTTGGCAAATTACGGTTCCTTCAGGACGCAGGTCAGCAGAGCCACTGAGACGGACAGCACAGATGACGGAACAATATACGGGCTGGGCTATACGCTGGCATGCGGCAACTATATTATCTATAACGAGGCAGTGACAGAGACTCCGCTCTCGGACGTGCTGGAAGAGTACGGGGACATCGAGTTTAATCTGGCAAGAAAGTATATGGACTGCCAGGTCTTTGACGGAGAAGGCAGTCCGATGCTGGACGGGATGGATGCAGAGGAAGCTCAGCGGCTTCTGGATGACAGCGGAGATTATTATGCCTTCCGGGTCCTGTACCGGTTCCTGGAGGATGGAAGCCTGTCGGATATCCAGGTGACAGGAAATGTTATGGATCCTGAGGAAGAGTACTATGTGGAAAACGGTTTCATCAGCAATGCTGACCAGGCGGAGGGAGACTATATATCTGATATCAGCACTCCGGCAGGCGTGACGATAGCATATGGCATGACCGAAGAGAATCTTTCCGCGTACGGGCAGCTGAATGGAACGGAGCTGGACAGTGTTTATGTGGTGATGAATTACACTAATCTCCAGAGCAACGCGCTGATCTTTGCCTGTGTTGCGGCGGCAGCTGCTCTGCTGCTCCCATTCCTGAAGCGGGCAGGACGATGGAAGGGAAAAATCTTCGAAGCGCCATTTGAAGTGGTAATGTTTGTACTGTGCTGCATTGCGCTTCCCCTTGAGATTATGAGCACGGTCGTGTCAGCTACATTGAACGGCAATCTGATGAACAGTTTTATCGGCGGTCTGCCTACCATGCTGGTTAATTTCGCCGGATGGTTTCTGTTCTTCGGAATCGTGTTCTGGATCGCCGCATGTCTGAGAGAGGTATTTACCATGGGTACGGCTTACTGGAAAGAAAGAACTCTGACAGCCCGGGTGATCCGCAGACTGAAGGAAGGTGAAGGTTCAGTTGGAAGGAAAATAGCAGAAGGAATCAAAGACGGATTCCGCAGTGTAAAGAGATTTTTTGCGAAGCAGTATGACGCTCTGCTGCATCTGGATTTCCAGGATAAGACAAACCGGACGATCCTGCGGGTGGTGCTGATCAATTTCGCGATCCTGGTAGTTGTATGTATGTTCTGGTTTTACGGGATATTCGCCCTGATCGTATACTCTGTGCTCCTGTTCCTTTTCCTCAGGAAGTATATGAACGATCTTCAGGACAAATATAAGCTGCTGCTGCAGTCAACCAATCAGCTGGCGGAAGGGCACCTGGATGTTCCCATTGAGGGAGATGTTGGACTGTTCAATCCCATCCAGGATGAACTGAAGAAGATCCAGAAGGGATTCCGGAAGGCGGTGGAGGAAGAGGTCAAGAATGAGCGGATGAAGACCGAGCTGGTGACCAACGTGTCCCACGATCTGCGCACACCGCTGACCGCTATCATCACATATGTAGATCTTCTGAAACATGAGAAGGATGACGAGAAGCGGAATGAGTACATTGCTGTTCTGGAGCGGAAATCTCTCCGGCTGAAGGTGCTGATCGAGGATCTTTTCGAGATCAGCAAAGCGGCCAGCAAGAGCGTGGTCATGCATTACATGAAGGTGGATATCGTGGACCTGCTCAAGCAGGTGGAGCTGGAGAACGACAGCAAGATCAAAGGGGCAAACCTGGAGTTCCGCTGGAAGCTGCCGGACCACAAGCTGATCATGTGGCTGGACAGCCAGAAGACTTACCGGATCTTCGAGAATCTGATCGTCAACATTACCAAGTATGCCATGCCTCATACAAGAGTCTATGTGGAGATGACAGAGCGGGAGGAGGGGGTACATATTTCCATGAAAAATGTATCCGCCTGCGAACTCACATTTGACACGGAAGAGATCACGGATCGTTTCGTCAGGGGAGATTCCTCAAGAAATACGGAAGGCTCGGGACTTGGCCTTGCCATCGCAAAAAGCTTCGTAGAGCTGCAGCACGGGACGCTTAAGATCTCCACAGAGGCGGATCTGTTCAAGGCGGATATCGATCTGCCGAAGATGGAGATGCCTGAAGAGGCAAGGAAAGAGCAGGAAGAACTGGAAGCTATGAGATGGCAGCAGGAAGAAGCCTTCGGGAGCTGCGATGAACCGGATGCTGAGGATAACCAGGTGGAAAAGGAAGAAGATCAGCTGGTCATCGCGGAGAAAGAAGAAACTCAGCACAGAGAGAATTGATCTTTTAACGGAAAATTAATGTAAAAGGATCCCGGGTGTGATACTATGAATGTATGATTGAAGCAACCGGGATCCTTTTTGATTGCAAATAGAGAAACGGATTCCGAGAGAGTTTCGGAATAGGAAACCGGGATTGGAAGAAAATTTAGCGAGGAGGTAGAAAGGATGAAGTATGAGATTAAAGGGGAAACGCTTCCGGTAGTGATCTGCTATCTGGAGGATGGGGAGCAGATGATCACGGAGCGAGGGTCAATGAGCTGGATGTCCCCCAATATGCAGATGGAGACCACATCCAATGGCGGGATAGGTAAGGCACTGGGCAGGATGTTCGCAGGCGAGGCACTGTTTCAGAACCGTTATACAGCGAGACACGGAAACGGTATGATCGCTTTTGCATCCAGTTTCCCGGGCCAGATCATGGCGCGGGAGATCGGACCGGGCAGAGAACTGATTGTTCAGAAATCAGCTTTCCTTGCGGCAGAAGCCGGTGTGGACCTGTCTGTTTTCTTCCAGAAGAAGCTGGGAGCAGGATTTTTCGGCGGAGAGGGATTTATCATGCAGAGACTGTCAGGGCAGGGAACGGCGTTTCTTGAATTCGACGGGCATGTTGTAGAGTATGGTCTGCAGCCGGGACAGCAGATCGTAGTGGATACAGGGTATCTGGCTGCTATGGAGAATACATGCAGTATCGAGGTTAAGACAGTGCCGGGGCTGAAAAATATGGTCTTCGGCGGGGAAGGCATCTTCAATACTGTTATAACCGGACCGGGCCGTGTATGGCTTCAGACCATGCCGATATCCAATGTGGCGGAACTGATCCTGCGCTTTATGCCGCAGAAATCATAGTAAATTGTGAACTTTCTGTGAAAGGGGACGTAGTAAAATGCGATTTTGCTACGTCCCCAATTGAATTTCAGTGTGTCCCCAATTGAATTTCACTACGTCCCAGATGAAAATAGATCAACTTTTTTCTCGGTTGAACATCCAGTCCATGATGGCCCGTATATGATAATCCCAGTAATTCCAGTCATGGCCGCCCGGCGCTTCGGTATAAATATGATCGGACCCCAGTGAGAGGAGTCTGTCTCTGATATCGAGATTCATGTTGTAGAGGAAGTCTTCTGTGCCGCATGTCTGATACAATTCGGGAATGGTTCCCTCTTTTCTGCAGTTCTGGTAGAGGGTGAGCAGATCGCAGCTGCTGCCTTCCAGTTTCTCCGGGTCGTGGAAGATCTGATTCCAGGGGAAGGGTCCGCTGATAGTCTTGTCTTTTACCTGACGGTATGTCCGGGCAATATCCAGGGCGCCGGACATGCTGGCTGCCTTTGCGTAGAGCTGCGGATGGCGCAGTGCCAGGAACCAGGCTCCGTAACCTCCCATGGAAAAGCCGGCGATACAGGTATCTTTCCGTTCCCGGGACACGGGGAAGAGATTCTGGATGAGGCCGGGGAGTTCCTCTGTGAAAAAGGTTTCATACCGGTCGCCGTGTTCCGTATCCTGATAGAAGTTATTTCCGCAGGATGCGGTGACTACGCAGCACCGGTGCTGCTGCGCATACCTCTCTATGCAGCTGTTTCGGATCCATGAGCTGGCGTCGCCGTAGGCTCCGTGGAGCAGGTACAGTACGGGAAGCCCGGTCTTATAGTGGTATTGTTCGACTGTTGTCTTATCTGTGATCTGTTCGTTTCCTTCCGGTGTTGGGATGATCACAAATATCTCAGTGTTGCGTTGAAGTATTGAACTGTATATGTGGCAAGTCATCAATGCCATAAGTATCCCTCCTTTGTTCTCTGCTGCATTCTACATTCCAATCAGATCGAATTGCTCGAATGATACTACAACCCGGTAGTCTTTCTTCGGATTGTGATATTTGATCTGGACGGATTTCAGACGCTGGCTGTAATACCAGCCGTAATCTGCCTCTTCGAATTTCCTCCGGTGGAGGAAGTGGGGAACCTGCGTTTCGTCCACGGTAATCCAGAAGGGGGCCTTTTCCCGGTGGATCATGTCAATGTACATATTTTCGACAGTAGTGCTGTAATTTCCTTCGAAAGAGAAGTCCAGGACTGTCTGCACCCCGGTCTTCATATTGATATGAGTTTTCAGGAATTTGCCTTCTTCATAATCCATGGATATCCCGTCATCTTCATACAGTGTAAATGTATTGTCCTGCCCCGCTTCACACAGCAGAGTGATTCCGGTCACGGTCTGAGTAGTAAGATTGTCCATTTGGTTGGAGGCCATCGGGATGATTCCTCCGCTTTTTACGAACATGGGAATGCTGCCCAGATCCACTGGAAATTCCACAGTGCTGCCTCCTTCGTATTTCTGCCTGGTATAATAATCATAGAAGGATTGTCCTTCCGGAAAATACACGGTTCTTGTTTCAGCGCCCTTTTCTACTACATTTGCCACGAGAAGGGAATCCCCGAACATGAAGTCAATGCCTTCGTCATAGCAGGAAGGATCGTTCTGAAATGCGCTGCAGAGAGGTTCCATGATCGGAAGTCCTGTCTCGTGCGCCCTCTCCATGAGGGAATAAAGATAGGGGAAAAGACGGTAGCGGAACCGGATCGCTTCCCGAATATAATCTGTACAGTCGGAATACATCCAGGGCTCGGTTACTGTGTTGTCTGTGTTGGTTGAGTGGATGGAAAAACGGGGCTGGAAGATTCCGTTCTGTATCCAGCGGACAAGCAGTTCAGCCTCCGGAGCCGGACCGAAGAAGCCTCCGATGTCACAGCCCTGGTTGGCTACGCCGCTGAGACTCATGCCCAGGATTGTGGCAATATTATACTTCAACGAATCCCAACATGTGAGATTGTCTCCTGCCCAGGTCTGCGCATATCTCTGGATACCGCAGTGACCGGAGCGGCATACAATATAGGGACGTACATTATCATATGTTTCATGCACTGCTTCCACAGCTGTCTGGCACATGATATTGGACATGACAGATTTCAGCTGTCCGATGGTCCCTTCTTTTCCTTCGAAGCTGCAGCGGCAGTCTTTATCGATCATGCTGTCGTATTCGCAGTTGTCATTCCAGACAGAGCTCGTGCCGTAATCCAGTACGTTTTCTTTCAGATATGTCTTCCAGTGTTCCCTGGTGGCAGCATTGGTGAAGTCTACAAATACGCCTTTTCCTCCCCACCATGTGCCGATGCCCGGCTCGTCACTGTCACTGGCCTTGACGAACATATCCTTTTCCTTCATTTCCTTCAGCTTTGGATGGAGAAGGAGAATGCCCGGCTTTACATTCGGAGAAACGCAGATTCCCCGTTTCTTCATCTGTGCAAAGAAATCTTTCGGGTCTTTGAAACGCTTCTTATTCCAGGTGAAAACACAACGCTTGATCCCTTCTTCTGTGTCAATGGCACAGTAGCCAGAGGAAAGCTGAAATCCGTCTGCCGGGATTCCTTCTTCCTTCGTTGTGTCGATGAATTCGGTTATAGCGTCATCGCAGTCTGCTTCCAGCTCCGGATAATACATGGAAGAGCCGAGATATCCGAGAGCCGCTTTGGGCAGCATGACAGATTTTCCCGTAAGATCCGTGTATCGTTCAATGATATTGCGGATAGACGGACCTGAGATCAAAAAGAGGTCGATATCTCCACCGTCTGTGCGGTATCGGCTGTGCATTTTCCAGTAGTTGCTCTTTTCTCTTCCCATGTCAAAGTCGCATTCGTATGTATTATGGTAGAAATAGCCTACGGCTTTCTTTGTATTCCGGCTCAGTTTGATGTAGAATGGAATATGCTTGTATAGGGAATCCGTTTCTTTTGGATTGTAACCCATGGCGTCTTTGGGGCTCATTCCCATGAATTTTTGCGCTTTGTTGAACTCTCCGCTCTTTTCTCCGAAACCATAGAAGCAGTCGTCCGGGGAAATCTCGCTTGTGTGGATGCGCCGGTGGTTGGAGTCTTCCATATAACCGATATCCACGATATCAGCATGGAGAAGGGTGCCCTCATGATCATAGATGCAGATGCGGAAGGGATCTTTTTCAATTATGACTTTCAGTTCCCTGCCCTGGAGGACAGCTTTATCTGCAAGATCATCCAGCGAGAAATCTGCGGCTGTAATGCAGTGCCTGTAATCCTTCAGGAAATCATCCATGCGGTCCGGCCAGGCTGTTGATACAAGGCTGTAAGATTCTTCGGCAAAGTCTCCGCCAAATCCGGCGCGTATACGGACGATATGATCGGTCAGGAACCATACCCGGATTTCAGTGCCGTCAGTGATAATAGAGCAGTAGTTGCCATGTTTTATTACAGAAACAGCTTTTAAACATATTTTCATAAACAGTCCTCCATATAAAATAATATTTCTGAAAAAATTATATGGTAAATATATAACAAATGTCTAACGGTATTTTGGCAAAAAACTATGGAAAATTGCCTTTATTTTTATAAATGTGGAAAAATGTAAAATAAAAATGATAAAAATATACTATTTTGAGACTGGCATACAGCAATATAATGGCAAAAAAGCACAATAAAACGCAAAATTGAAAAGAGCGGATATGTTAAGATGTATTAAAACAAGATCTGTAAAAAAAGGAGGATGTGGAATGAAGAGTTTAGAAAGAAAAGTATTTCCCTATCTGATGCTGCTGCCGATGATCGTGATTTTCGGCGTGTTCCTGTTTTACCCGGCGCTGAACGGACTCTGGATTTCATTTACAAAGTGGGATGGAATCAATGCACAGGAGTTTGTTCTCTTTGATAATTATATCAAACTCGCAGGAGATGGTGATTTCTGGAGGTCATTTATAAGGACCATGGTGTTCACAGTGTTCTCGGTACCGGGAATCTATGTAGCGGCTCTCGGGCTTGCTCTGCTGCTTACGAGAGCGATCAAGGGCAGCAATCTGTTCCGTGCGATTTTTTACTGGCCGACCATGATCTCATCCATCGTTGTAGGTCTGTCATGGAGATTCCTGCTGGGAGAATTTGGTGTGATCAACTATATCATCTCCCTGTTCGGAGGGGAAAAGATCTCCTGGCTGACCAATCCCACGGCAGCTATGGGAGTGATTATTTTTGTAACAGTATGGAGTATGGCCGGATACTACATGGTTATGTTTGTGGCAGGAATCAAAGCGATCTCCCAGGACTACTACGAAGCGTCAGAAATTGACGGAGCCGGATTCTGGCAGCAGTTCTGGTACATTACGCTTCCGCTTCTGAAAGCAACAAGCCTTCTTGTACTTGTGTTGTCTACAGTTACCGTGATCAAGACCTATCCTCTCGTTGTGGCTTTGACGGATGGAGGACCGGCAGGAGCAACCAAGTTTATGGTACAGATCATTCAGGAGACCGGTTTCGAGAAGAGTCAGATGGGATATGCCTGTGCAATGACAATGGTTCTGTTCGTCGTACTTGCAGTTCTGACTTCAGTACAGTTTAAATTAAACAAAGGAGGTAGCGAGGGTGAAAACTAAAAATAAAGTAAGTGGAAAAGTTATTATTTATATTTTGCTGGTGTTTTTCGCGCTTGTATTTCTGCTGCCGATCGTATGGATCGTATTTTCATCTTTCAAAACAGCAGGCGAACTCTTTGCATGGCCGCCCTCTCTGCTCGGAGAACATCCGACGGTGGACAACTATCTCCTGGCACTTGAAGAAGGCGATTTCGTACAGTATTTTGTAAACACTGTATTTGTCAGTATCGTGGCTACGATCCTGACAGTTATTGTGAACGTAATGGCAGGATATGTTTTTGCAAAATATGATTTCCGTTTTAAGAAGCTGCTGTTTGCGCTTGTTATGGCTACATTGATGATTCCTCTGGAAGTTATCATGATCCCTGTGTTCAAGGTGATCGTTGCTACACATATGTATAACAGTCTGTGGGGACTGATCATACCGGCAGTGGCGTCGCCTACGGCAGTATTTCTTGTAAGACAGTATTATGTGCCGATTCCTACGGAACTGATGGAAGCTGCAAGAATTGACGGAGCGTCAGAACTTAAGATATTCCTGCGAGTTATGCTTCCGATTGCAAAACCGGTTATTGCGGTCCTTTGTATTTTCTCATTTATGTGGAGATGGAACGACTACCTGTGGCCGAAACTTGTTATAAATGACAAAGCTCAGTATACCCTGCAGCTGGCGCTGGCGAACTTCTCAGGAGAGTATTCTGTGGACTGGAACAGTCTTCTGGCAATGTCCGTGATTTCTATGATTCCGGTACTGATCGTGTTCCTGATGTTCCAGAAGCATATCATCGGCGGAATGACTGCAGGCGGGGTGAAAGGATAAAAAAATAATTCAGCTGTAGTGAAAGGAGATTACCGTGAAAAAACTTGAATATGATGTGGCAAAAGAGGGGTATATCAACCGTTTTATTACGACGGGAGTTTTTACGCAGCCTCAGAAGTTTAAGAAAGCCATACTGAAAGGAAGAGTAAATGAATGGCTGAAAAAAGGGTTTTCAATTCATGAAAATCCATGCAGAAAGGAATTCATAGATAAGAGGAGAGACCAGGTTCCGGATTATATGGATATCTGCGGTCTGCTTCCCGGTGAAGAAGTAGAGATCTGGGGACAGAAGAGAAAGGCAGAAGTGTATTTCCCGTTTGGTAATATCGGATATGAGGACTCAGGGTTCTATTCGTGTCCGACTTATCTTCGCACATATTGTACGGTTACTCTGACAGTCCCGGCAGATGAAAATGCTTCCTTTGAGGCGGAAACATGCGGCGGAGTCACTGTATGGAATAATGGGGATTTTATAACCGATTATATTCCGTTTACAAGAAATATGGTAAAACATACCAGTTTTGACATCCCGCTCAGAAGCGGCGACAACCAGCTGGTATTCTGTCTGGATGATCTGGCGGAGAGAGATACAGATTATTATTTCCGTATCCGGTACACAGGAGGACAGGAGATGAAGATGGTCCTCAAAGTTCCGGACGAGGCTGATATATCTGATATTGCGAGGTATGAAGCAATTTTGGACCATATCTTTTTTGAGAAAGAATCCTATATCAGTGAGCCGGTCACACTTGTGCTGCCGCCTCACCTGATACAGAAGGATACACTCAGCTGCCTGCTTTCTCCGGGAGAATTTATCGAAAAGATGCAGGATCAGGAGAGTCTGGAAAATACCAGATACTATCATCTGCAGGTGAATCAGAGAGAAGCAGAACTTTTCTCTTCGGATGACTACCTTCCCGGATATTATTATTTCCTGTTCGGATTTGAATCCGGACCTGTGCGCATCCGCAGGAAGATCGGCAATCAGCTGGTTTGGAAGGAATTCCTGGAACCGGGATCGGATGATCTACAGACGAGAAAGAACAAGCTCCTCAGTATGATGACACAGTATGGTGTAGATAATGTATACAAAGCAGCAGCCTATTTTACACTCGGGACTGACCAGGAAAAGGCAGAGAAAATCATACTTGACGAGATCCAGGGAGTGAATGCCCGGCAGGATTGTTCGGATTTCCATTTTACCATGATCCTTTATATTTATATTACATACCGGGATCAGCTGTCAGAGAAAATCAAGGATGTAATAGAGGATGCTGCGGTAAATTACCGGTACTGGATCGATGAACCGGGAGATGATGTGATGTGGTTCTTCAGCGAGAATCATGCTCTGCTGTTCCACCTCTGCCAGTTTCTGGCAGGACGTACTTTCCCGGAGAGATTGTTTACAAACAGCGGCAAGACAGGAGAAGAAGTTGAAAAGAGAGGCAGAGAACTGCTGGAGGAATGGTTCGAGGGATTTTTCAATGAATTTATAACCGAGTGGAATTCCAATGCCTATATTCCGATTGATGTTCTTGGACTTGCTACTCTGTACAATCTTACGGATAAGGCAGAACGCTTGCATGAAATGGCGGAAAAAGCTCTGAATATGGTTGCCTTCAGTGTTGCAGTAAACGCTCATAAAGGGGCTGTCATGACAAGTTTCGGAAGAACTTATGAGAAAGAGCTGAAAGGCAATTATAATGCCGGAACAACTTCCCTGCTTTATTTGTTTTACAATGCCGGATTCCTGACAAGAGATGCGGTCGGAAGCAGTGCGGTTGCCGTAGGAGACTATGCGCCGCCTTCTGAATACAAGAAATATATTTTCCTTGAAGAAGGGGAAACTCTGATCCATGAAAACACACAGGGATTTGAACAGCATGTAAATCTGTATCTGTATAAAAACAAAGATGTGCTTCTCTCTACCGCTGTGATGTATAACCCGTTCCGAAAAGGATACCAGGAACATATTGTCCAGGCGACCATAGATGAGACGGCTCAGATATTTGTCAATCATCCGGGAGAAGTTCATCCCTACGGAAGCGGGAGACCGAATTACTGGGCTGGAAACGGTGAACTGCCGCTGGCGGTGCAGTATAGGAATACTGCGATACTTATTTATAGGATATCAGAAGAAAACAGGATCGATTATACCCATGCATATGTTCCGTTAAATGAATTTCAGGAGTACAGGGGTGTGGAAAACACGATCGCATTGAGTAAAGACGGAGGATATATCGGGCTGAAGGCAATGAACGGACTGAAAATGGTGAAGGACGGTCCCTGCACCTACCGGGAATTTGTCAGTCCCGGGCGTATGAATGTCTGGGTATTAAAAGTAAAGAGCTGTCAGGAGGAAAACGATACAGACTCCTTCCTCGAGGAAATAAGGGCGATCGGTATCGAGAAAGACGAAACCGGAGTAACAGTAAAAGACGGCGAGACAGAATTCCGGATCGGATATGATATGACATTCCTTGTAAACGGAAAGGACAAATACGATTATCCTCTGGGGACCGGAGGAAAAATTACATTGGAAAGGAACTGAAAACAGTGGAATCAGACAGAGCAAAATATGAGGAAAAGCTGCGCCTTGTAACAGAGCGTATGAAAGGGATGAAAAATGAAGGAGTAGAAGAGCAATTCCCGGTCAGCCTGATCGATATTGACTGCTGGGAGTGGCCCCAGGGTGTCGGATTGTACGGTCTCTATAAGTATTATCTGGAGACAAAAGATGAAGAGATTCTCCATTTCCTTATAAAATGGTATGATGACCGGCTGCGGGAGGGGATTGTTGAGCAAAATGTCAATACAACTGCTCCTATGCTGACCCTGACATATTTATATGAGATGACGGGGAGGGAAGATTACCGGCGTCAGATCGAAGACTGGGCAGCCTGGGTGATGAGCAGCGATGGACTAATCAAGACCGGGGACGGATGCTTTCAACATATGATAACGAAGGATCCGAATACAGGAGAAATACTTATTGACACACTGTTTATGGCGGTTCTGTTCCTTGCCAGGGCAGGGTATCTTCTGAAAAAGCAGGAGATGGTCGATGAAGCGAATTATCAGATGCTGAGTCATATCAAATATCTGTTGAATAAAGAAGAAGGACTCTTCTATCATGGATTCAGCTTCATCCGAAATGACAACTACGGCAGGATCATGTGGGGGCGCGGAAACAGCTGGTATACAGTTGCGGTGCTTGATTATCTGGAAATGGTGGATGTTGATCCGTGTATCAGAAGGTACCTTCTGACCGTATATAAGAATCAGGTGAAAGCACTGAAAAAATACGCAGATTCCGAAAACGGTCTATGGCATACAGTGATCAATGACAGTGATTCCTACATTGAGATATCTGCAAGTGCAGGATTCCTCTGCGGAATCCTGCACGGGATCCGTACGGGAGTACTGGATAAAGAGGAATACAGCGGACTGGTTGAAAAGGCACTGGGGGGGATAATGGATTATATTGACAAAGATGGAACAGTCCTTAACGTTTCATACGGGACGCCCATCGGAGAGGATACGGCATTTTACAAAAATATCAGATGCTGTCCTATGACGTATGGACAGGCAATGATGATCATGGCATTACAGGAGGCAATGCTGTATGTAACGGAAAGGTGAATAATTACGCATGAAAAAGAAGATATTCTTTGAAGATTTTGACTCACTTTATTACTTTCATGGATCGACTCAGGGCTGGGAGATGTCTGGTCTGCATTTCCACAAACAGTATGAGATTATTATGTTTATGAGCGAAGGCGCTAAACTGGAAATCGGCAACCGGATATACGAAGTCGGAAAAGGAGATATATTCTTTATCAACAACAAAGAATACCACCGTACGATCGGGCAGAGGGGAATGGCATATGAAAGATATGTACTTATGTTTGATCCCGAGATAATTAAACAAATATCGGACACACTGGATTATGATCTGCTGCTGCTCTTTGAACCGCAGCCGGGAGACGGAGCCCGCAGGCTTCATCTGACAGACCGCAATCTGGAACGCACGGAAGAAATGCTGGCTGCGATCGAGCAGGAGATATCAAAGGACGCGGGTGACAGACATAACCAGCTTCAGCTGAAGCTGAAACTGATCGAACTGCTGAATATGCTTGACTCAATGTGCGGGGAATTTTATGGCAAAAAGAAGGAGAACATAAAAGAGCCGGAGGGGGAAAAGGTAAATGAAGAATCTTCCTTTTCTTACCGGGAACGAACGGAACAGATAAAAAAGTATATTGCAGAACACGTAGAAGAACGGCTGAATCTGGATGAAATTGCCGATCGGTTTTATATAAACCGATATTATCTCAGCCATTATTTCAAAACGGAGACAGGATTTACGCTGACACAGTATATTACAAATCAGAAAATCAGTGCGGCGAAAAAAATGTTGATGAACGGTATGTCTGTTACGGATGTGGCTCTGCAGCTCTCTTATAAGAGCGACAGTCATTTTATTTCTGTTTTTAAGAAAAATACCGGAATAACACCAAAACAATATGCCAAAGAAAAGAATAGCAAAAATGCATAATTTTTTCGAAAAAAAAGCCGAGTTATTATGCGAAACGACCGATATAATTATATACAAGTAAAGTATTTCGTTAAGAGAAGGTAGTGTAAAGTAGCCTATGAAAAACAGGAGTCGAAAAAATCGGCTCCATTGGAACCTTGAAAATTGCAGATATGTTTATTTTTGACATCGTCCGCCACCCTTGACGGCATGACAAAGCAATGCTCTG
>DXCZ01000078.1 GCA_019115765.1 Candidatus Mediterraneibacter stercoripullorum
GGAAAAGTGGTTCGCATCGTTGGCAAAGTGCAGTTGCCGACCGGTACAGCCAACCGGCAAGGCGGTACTCTTGTTTCGGCAGGGTGGTACAGTTAGACCGTGCAGATGGTACTAATTCACCGTTATTTACAAATTACGGGCAACTGATGGATATTTATTTATCACCACTGAAAAGGCTATTACGGAGCATTCTGTAAAGAACCAGTTGGAGCGTAGTTGTCTGCGTGTTGGAATCACCCCGAGGAGTCCACATAAAATTAGAAAGACATACGCATCCAGACTATACAAAAGTGGAGTATCTATTTCCGATATTAGTCGATTACTTGGGCATGCAGATGAAACCACCACACTTCGACATTATATATTCAGCATAGAGGATACAAAAGCAGTGGATGATAAAGTTGAAAAAGCTTTAGAATTAGCGGATAATAAAAGCCTGAATAATGAGGGGACCAAAGGGGACCAGAAAATTGTTCAAATTTTTTCTTACAGAAAAAGAAAAAACCCCGAAAATACTGGGGTTCTCAAACGTATTTAAAAGAGCTGTCTAGGGGACTTGAACCCCCGACCTCCGCCTTACCAAGGCGACGCGCTACCGACTGCGCCAAGACAGCTTACCGCACACGCTCCGTGCGCAAAATATAATATACACTATCGTTTACAGTATTGTCAAGAGAAAAATGCTTCATTTGTGTACATTTTTACACACAATGTAAAAGATTATGTTATACTCTTAGCCATGTGGTGTTTGTCCCCGGCAGCCAGTAAAGGAGATGCTTATGAGGACATGGAGAGAGGAACTTGATCAACTGAGAGATGAGCTTGCACAGCTGACTGAGCTTACTGAGCAGGAAATGTGTGGCAGCCTGCCGCATTTTTATCGACATTTCGATACTATGAAGAATAATATCGAAATATTTATTTATGCCGGGGAGGGAGATATTGATGATTTCCTTCCTGTGCTGGAACGGGACTGGAGGGCTTCACATGCATCGCTTACAGGGATACTGGAATACAATCCGGGTGAGTGTCATCCGAAGGCAGATCCTGTATCCTGGATCGGTTTTTTAGAACTTCTCTCACGTGTAGAGAAATTTTGTGAACGAAGGAAATATAGGGTGGATTTGAAAGGAGAATGATCATGCCGGCTTTTTTTGACGATATCAGTTCATTTTACGGGACAGGAGAGAGAAATGTGTCAGGGCAGACACTGGAGGAATTTCTTGAATTATACGATCCTTATAAATATAAAAACCCATGCTGCACGACCGATGCCGTTGTTTTCTCTTATAGGGAAAAGTTAGATTCTACACTTACAGGGCTAAAACTTCTTCTTGTAAAGCGGAGTAACCATCCGAGCATCGGATTCTGGGCGCTGCCGGGGGGATTCACAGAATTGCAGGAAGATATTGACCAGACTGCGAGAAGAGAACTGGAAGAAGAGACTGGAGTCAGGGGGATTGCGGTAGAACAGTTTGCATGCTATGGGGAGGTGCGTAGAGACCCTCGGGCAAGAATAATCACTACTGCCTATATGGCGCTGACAGAAGAAAGTGCAGTTACGGTAAAAGCGGGAGACGACGCTGCAGACGCTGCCTGGTTCAACATCAGGATGGAAACAGAAGAAGAACACGAAGATACAGACAGTATCATCCGGACATACCGGCTGTATTTTGAAAATACAGAGCAGAATATTACTGTTCAGGCATCGGTGGAACACCGGGAACGGAAAGGCATTATAAAGGAGAGATCTTTTCATGTAATAGAGCGGGGAGCAATCGCTGCAGACCATGCCGCAATCATCGCTCAGGCTATAACAATCCTGAAGAGCAGACTGTGTTGCTGTTCAGTTGTATCCTAATATTAAGCTCCGTTATGGCGGACATCTGAGAACGAATGAACAGCAACACAGCAACGTTTTCGTTCACCGGCTCTTGTAGAGAAAGTCTTTTTATGGTAAGATAACTTGAATAAAATGCCTGAATGGGGCAGTATTGCTTGATGAAGGAGGATGTTATGGAGAACGAAACTGTTTCAAAGAATTTTATAGAACAGGAAATTGATAAAGACCTGGCGGAAGGTGTGTATGATCATGTATGTACACGTTTTCCGCCTGAACCGAATGGATATCTTCATATCGGACATGCCAAGTCCATTCTGCTAAATTACGGACTTGCGCAGAAGTATGGCGGTACATTTCATATGAGATTCGATGATACCAACCCTACAAAGGAGAAGATGGAGTTTGTAGACTCCATTAAAGAAGATATCCTCTGGCTGGGTGCTGACTGGGGAGACCATCTTTATTTTGCTTCAGACTATTTTGATCAGATGTATGAATGTGCGGTAAAGCTGATCAAGAAGGGCAAAGCATTTGTATGTGACCTTTCTCCGGAAGAGATGCGTGAGTACCGGGGAACACTTACAGAACCGGGAAAGGAAAGCCCCTACCGGGACCGTTCCGTAGAGGAGAACCTGGAATTGTTCCAGGCTATGAAGGACGGAAAATATGAGGACGGTGAAAAAGTTCTGCGGGCTAAGATCGACATGGCATCGCCGAATATCAACATGAGAGATCCGATCCTGTACAGAGTTGCTCATATGACTCATCATAACACAGGCGACAAATGGTGCATCTATCCCATGTATGATTTTGCACATCCGATCGAGGACGCGATCGAGGGAATTACACATTCTATCTGTACCCTGGAGTTTGAAGATCACAGGCCGCTGTATGACTGGGTAGTTCGAGAGTGTGAGTTCGAGAATCCACCAAGACAGATCGAGTTTGCGAAGCTTTATCTTACGAATGTGGTTACCGGAAAGCGTTATATCAAGAAGCTGGTTGAGGATGGAATCGTGGACGGATGGGATGACCCCAGGCTTGTCTCTATCGCAGCGCTGAGGAGAAGAGGATTTACGCCGGAGTCTATCAAGATGTTTGTTGACATGTGCGGAGTCTCTAAGGCTCAGAGCTCTGTGGATTATGCTATGCTGGAGTATTGCATCCGCGAGGATCTTAAGATGAAGAAGTCCAGAATGATGGCTGTGCTTGATCCGATCCGTCTTGTGATCGATAACTATCCGGAAGATCAAGTGGAATATCTGGATGCTGCCAATAATCTGGAAAACGAAGAGCTTGGTTCCAGAAAGATTCCTTTCTGCCGCGAACTTTATATCGAGAGAGAGGATTTCATGGAGGAACCGCCGAAGAAATATTTCCGTCTGTTCCCGGGAAATGAAGTGCGCCTGATGCATGCATATTTTGTGAAATGTGTCGGATTTGAGAAAGATGAGAACGGGCAGATTACTACAGTACACTGCACGTATGATCCGGAGACAAAGGCAGGAAGCGGATTTACCGGAAGAAAGGTAAAGGGTACGATCCACTGGGTTCCGGCGCCGTTTGCGAAAAAGGCGGAAGTACGTCTCTACGAAAACCTGATCGACGAAGAAAAGGGTGTTTACAACAAGGAAGACGGCTCACTGAACCTGAATCCGAATTCTCTGACAGTGATTCCGGATGCGGTAGTAGAACCGGCTCTTGAGGATGTTAAGGCATATGACAGCTTCCAGTTCGTAAGGAACGGATATTTCTGTGTAGACGCCAAGGATTCAACAGCGGATAAGCCGGTGTTTAACCGGATCGTATCGCTTAAGAGTTCCTTCAGACTTCCGAAAAATGGAACTAACAATTAATCTCCAGACGGGGTCAAAGACCCCGCTATATGAACAGATATATGATTATATCAGGCAGGAGATCCAGAGCGGCCGGCTGAAAAGCGGCGAGAGACTTCCATCTACCAGAGCGCTGAGCCGTCATCTGGAAGTCAGCCGGAGTACAGTTGAGCTTGCTTATGAGCAACTTCTTTCCGAAGGATATGTAGAGGCTCAGCCATACAGAGGATTTTTCGTTGCCGAGATCGAAGGTCTGTATCAGATAAGCAGGACCAGTGAACGCGAAGAAAACAGCGGACAGACGGAGACGACGCAGTACAGATATGACTTTTCACCTAACGGAGTTGACCTGAAGAGCTTTCCTTATAATACATGGAGAAAGTTGTCGCGAGAGTGTCTGACAGATGACCGTACCGAGCTTTTCCGGCTGGGAGATCCCCAGGGAGAGCACGGGCTGCGCAGTGCGATCGCCAATTACCTGTATCAGGCCAGAGGGGTAAACTGCCGCCCGGAACAGCTGATCGTTGGAGCAGGAAATGATTATATACTTATGCTGCTGACAACGATCATCGGAAGCAGCCATAAGATCGCTGTTGAGAATCCGACATACCGTCAGGCATTCCGTCTGTTCGAGCGGCTGTCATATGAATTGTGCACGGTGGATATGGACCGGAAGGGAATGAGTGTCGATGGACTGCGTGCTTCCGGGGCAGACATTGCTTTTGTTATGCCCTCACATCAGTACCCCCTGGGGACTGTTATGCCCATGAAGAGACGTATGGAGCTGCTGAAATGGGCGGAGGAAAAGGAAGGAAGATATATCATCGAAGATGATTATGACAGTGAGTTCCGGTATAAGGGCAAACCGATTCCGGCGCTTCAGGGATATGACAGAAAAGGGAATGTCATTTATACAGGAACCTTTTCGAAGTCGATAGCACCTGCAATCCGTATGAGTTATATTGTGCTTCCGGAGAAGATACTCCGCATATACCGGGAGAAATGCAGTTTCCTGAGCTCTACAGTATCCAGGGTAGATCAGCTGATCCTTCAGCGTTTTATCGGGGAAGGTTATTATGAGAGACATCTGAACAAGACGAGAGCACTGTACAGATCCAGACATGATACCCTTCTCAGATGCCTTCGTGAATCAGGAGGTCAGTTTGAAATATCAGGAGAAAATGCAGGAGTCCATCTGCTGCTTCATTTTCCGCCGGGCCGTACGGAGGAAGAACTGATTGAGAGTGCAGGAAAGAAAGGCGTCCGTGTATACGGTCTGTCAGGATATTATGTAGGAGAGAAAAAGGAGGACGGTTCCGGACCGGTGATCCTTCTGGGGTATGCAAATATGAGCGAGGCGAAGATTACCGATGCAGTGCGTCTGCTCATGGAAGCGTGGCAATGAAAAACCAAAAGAAAGCAATATAAGAAAATAGTAGATGAAATATATAATAAAAATGAGGAACATGCCTGTGTTCCTCATTTTCTCCATTATTCTTCTGATGTTTCAGTACTGTCGGACTCTTCAGCCGTATCCTTTTCGGAGGAATTATCTCCATCTCCTGCATCAGCAGTCTCAGTCTCGCCGGATTTATGCAGGGAAACGTACTCTCTTTCAGCGGGCTGAAGATCCGCATCCAGATCAAAATCTTCATCTTCTGTGAATTCAGAGCCGTCCACGTCTTCGCTGTCGGAGCTGTTTTTTAAGAAAAATGCGGCTGCAATCCCGATCGCTGTTCCAATAGCGGCAAAGACACCGAACCATTTAAAAAATTTCTTCAATTTTCTGTCTCCTTTCAGTAAGATGATGATCCCCGATGATTAAAGGGGACATCCCGAATTTCCTATTATTGTAATACTTTTCGCTGTTAATTACAACTAAATAATAAATAGTATTTTACATCTTTTTAAATTTATAGTATAATTTTTAAGGCGGTTCGTGAAAGAAGCGCCCGCTGATAATGACAAACACAGTACGCAGGAGGGTTTGAAATGGTAAAAGCAGTAGTTGGTGCAAACTGGGGCGATGAAGGGAAGGGCAAGATCACCGATATGCTCGGGAAAGAGTCCGATATCATTGTCCGTTTTCAAGGTGGGGCGAATGCAGGCCACACGATCGTAAATGATTATGGTAAATTTGCGCTGCATACCCTGCCGTCCGGAGTATTTTACAGCCATACGACCAGCGTGATCGGAAATGGAGTTGCGCTTGATGTTCCGAGACTTTTCGGTGAGATTCAGTCTATTGTGGATCAGGGAGTTCCGATGCCCAAGATTCTTGTATCAGATCGTGCACAGATGGTTATGTCCTATCATAAGAATCTGGATGCTTATGAAGAAGAAAGGCTGGGAGGAAAGTCGTTCGGCTCGACGAAATCCGGTATTGCACCGTTCTATTCTGATAAATACGCCAAGATTGGTTTTCAGGTAAGTGAGCTTTTTGATGAGGATCTTCTCAGAGAGAAGACAGCACGTGTTGCTGAGCAGAAGAATGTACTGCTGGAGTATCTGTACCACAAGCCTCTCCTGAATCCTGATGATATATTTGAGGAACTTATGGAGTATAGGAAGATGGTAGAGCCGTATGTATGCGACGTATCTCTCTATCTTCATAACGCACTGAAGGAGGGCAAGACCATCCTCCTGGAAGGACAATTGGGGTCGCTGAAGGATCCGGATCATGGTATTTATCCGATGGTTACTTCTTCCTCTACACTTGCGGCTTATGGTGCGATCGGTGCAGGTATTCCGCCTTATGAGATCAAGCAGATCATCACAGTCTGCAAGGCTTATTCCAGCGCTGTAGGAGCAGGCGCATTCGTAAGTGAGATCTTTGGCGAAGAAGCGGATGAACTGAGAAGACGCGGCGGCGACGGCGGAGAATACGGAGCTACTACAGGACGACCGAGACGTATGGGCTGGTTTGACTGCGTTGCTTCAAAGTACGGCTGCAGAATGCAGGGGACAACAGATGTCGCTTTCACGGTTCTGGATGTGCTTGGCTATCTGGATGAGATCCCGGTATGCGTAGGATATGAGATTGACGGAAAAGTTACGACAGATTTCCCGGTTACTCATCTTCTTGAGAAGGCAAAACCGGTGCTGAAGACACTTCCGGGATGGAAATGTGATATACGCGGAATCAGGAAATACGAAGATCTTCCTGAAAACTGCCGGAATTATATTGAATTTATCGAGAAAGAGATCGGATATCCGATTACAATGATCAGTAATGGACCGGGAAGAGATGACATCATCTACCGCAGCCGTTCATAAGCTGATCAAGGCAGTTGTTTTTCATTTGGAACGGGACATTATGTGAAAATACAGCAGAGATATTTTGCGTGAAGAGACGCAGGATATCTCTGCTTTTCTTTTTTTGACATAGTTTTGAAAAAGATCAGGATTCTGAAAAAAAGTGTAATATTTCTGCGGCAGAGATCATAGAATATAAAGCTGGGATTAAAAAAGGAGGTATTTTTATGCGTCAGAAAGACATTCGAGAGACCGTTGACATTATAACGATGGAAGAATACCTGAGAAGAAGACAAGCGATAAGCAGAAAGAAAAACGCAGGAAGACAGATACAGGAAGAGAAGTCAGCAGCAGCCCTGAAGCTGGCAGAGCTGCTATTTGTCTGAAGGGGTATCAGAGCTGCCGAAGGACCTGCCATCAGAATCCGTATTGTGATTGTTCAGGAGCCTGGTCACGAGAGTAAAGGCGTAAAGCAGGACAGGCACAATGACTGTGGCAATCACAGAAGCCATGAGCAGATCTGTTGACCGGGATGAACCCATCAGAGCAAATATAAGTGTACTTCCATACATACAGATGAGAATAATAACTCCTGCGAATGCCAGGACACGTTTTATTAATTGCATGAATAATTCCTCCTTTGGCAAGTTGTTGCAGAAACAGCATCTCCTGTTTAGTCATGGTGAGATGCTGCCGATGTTCCTATTATACCCGAAATAATGGTTTACGGCAAACAGAAATTGGTATATAATATATCTCGGTTGAATGAAAGATTCAGTTCACTGTAACAATTTAAGACAAAGGAGCATTATGTAATGAGTGAAAAATGTTTATTGGATCAGTGGCGCGATATGGCGTATGACAGGAGTCTGTCAAAAGATCAGCTCGAAAAATTCTGGGGAAGATATTTTAATATTGAAAAGGAAATATATGAACAGCTTCTCGATGATCCTGATACAGAAGTAAAGGGAACGGTAAAAGAGCTCGCAGATAAATATGGACAGGATGTACTTACCATGGTAGGTTTCCTTGACGGAATCGATGACAGCCTTAAGGTGCATAATCCGATCGAGACGATGGATGAGAATACAGAGGTCAGCCTGGCTTTTGACAAGGAGAAGCTCTATAAGAACATGATAGACGCAAAAGCTGAATGGCTGTATGGCCTGCCACAGTGGGAGAAGATCTTTGACGAGGAGACAAGAAAACGTCTGTATCGTGAGCAGAAGGCATCCGGTACGATCCGCAAAGGCAAGAAGATCGGCAGAAACGATCCCTGTCCGTGCGGAAGCGGAAAGAAATATAAATTCTGCTGCGGAAGAAATGCGTAAATGAAAACTTATTATTTGATCGTCGGAGTGTTATGCATCCTGTACTACCTGATCCTGGTAGCGTATTCCAGGAGATTGAAAGTTACATTTGCAGGATTCTGGCTGATCGCGGGCGGCGCACATCTGATCTGTGGATGTGCGCCGTTCCCCTTTTTGAAGGGCGGAGCCGTATGTGCGGCTGTCTGTGTATTGTGGATATTCTTTCTTGGCGTTGAGGCAAGGATTGCAAAAGAAATGTTCAGAAAAACAGACAGATACTGCGATTATGTGATCGTGCTGGGGGCACAGGTGAGAGGAACACGGATCACAGAGTCTCTGTTGAGAAGGCTGAAAGCTGCTGAAAAATATCTGCTGCGCTTCAAGGAAGCAAAGGTGATTGTCTCGGGAGGCAGGGGGCCTGGCGAAGATATTTCAGAGGCGGAGGCAATGGCGCAATGGCTGGAAAAAAAGGGTATTGAACCGGAACGGATCATAAAGGAAGACCGGTCTGTATCGACCAGGGAGAATTTGAAATTCAGCAGGAAGTATCTGAGGCAGAAGGATGGCAGTGTTCTTATCGTTACGAATGGATTTCACCTGTATCGTGCATCTCTGATCGCCCGCAGTGAGGGATATATGGATGTGGAACTTCTTCCCGCATCTGTAAATCCGGTTTTCTTTCCGAATTATATGGTGAGAGAATTCTTCGCATTGATCCCTTTTGCCTGCTATGCAATAAAAAATAAAAATGTAAAAGTATAATTTTTCTTCCAACGGACATAATAATGCTGAATCTGCAGAAAGAGGAGGTAATCATTATGCCGGAATTAAAATGTACGGTGCAGACATGTGTGCACAATAATCAGTATCTCTGTGCTCTTGACAAAATCCAGGTTGGTGGAGAGAGTGCAAAAAATGCTCAGGAGACATGTTGTGACAGCTTTCAGGAGCGAAAAGAGGGAGGATATACGAATTCATACAGTAGCAGTATGTCATCCGGAACAGCTTCTGACATGGCTCAGGTAGAATGTAAGGCCAGGGAATGTATGTATAATGAAAACTGTGCCTGTCATGCTGGAAAGATCAGCGTAGAAGGCGGAGACGCATGCGATTGCAGCGGCACGGAGTGTGCAACCTTTAAGTGCTCGTAAGTGTTCTTAATAATTGTTCTGAGCAGGAGGAGAACAGAAGCGTTAAGTTTCTGTTCTCCTCTTATTTTTTGACAAAATTCATTGCCTTTCTGTGACATATACTATATGATAGAAATATGTGAAAAATCTGTGAACTTTTACGGAGAAAAATCGGAGGAAATGCTTATGAAAGCAAAGAAACTGACAACTGTTCTGATGACAGTGGTATGTGCGCTCGGACTTGGAGCCTGTGCTGCAAGATATGAGCCTGAGGACGCAGTGGCTTATGTTCAGGCAGCTCTGGACGCAAGCTATAAGGCTGATTTTGAAGAGTACGTGGAACTGACAGATTCGACTAAGGAAGAGGCGGAGAAGATGTATCAGCAGAACGTTGATAATGTGATGACAGGAATCGGCGTAGAAAACCTGGGAATATCGGACGAGCTGACGGAACAGTACAAATCTCTTGCCCCTGATCTGCTTGCCCTTGCAGAATATGAGGTGACTGGCGCAGAGGAAGACGGGGAGGGATTTACCGTAACTGTTTCCTATAAGCCCTTTACCGGTTTTAATGATCTCGAAGGAAGAATGATGTCAGCAGTAGAGGAAATGTCAGCGTCTCTGACCGAGATGCCGACAGAGGACGAAATTAATGAGCTTGTATATCAGAGCATGTATGATATCATCCAGCAGTGCATTTCAGAGCCGGCTTATGGGGAAGCTCAGGATTTCACCATACATATTACGAAAGATGATAATGTTTACAGAATCTCGGAGGATGATCTGATCAATCTGGATTATGCCATGTTTCCGGGAGAATGATGCAATTATGCCTTATGAGAGAGACTGCGGACAAGATATCACCAAAATAAACCAGGGCTTCATCCGATGGATGAGGCCCTTTTTATAAACCAAAAACATTCTGATCGACAAATTAATCGGATCCCGCATTTATCCCTATCATTCTTACCACGAGATGTAAATGTTCTCCCATATTATTAATGCCTGAGATCGTACGTGATATTATACTGCAATATCTCAGAGTATTTCCCGGGAAAGGGAGCGTCAGGAGGAAGTCCAATGACTGATTTAACAACACTTATACCACTTATTCTTATCGTGCTTCTGATCATTGTGATGGTTGCACTACTTGCAAAAAACTCATATGTGAAAGCACCACCGGATCGAGCAGCTATTATTTCAGGTGTAACGAAGAAACCACGGGTCCTGTTA
>DXCZ01000079.1 GCA_019115765.1 Candidatus Mediterraneibacter stercoripullorum
ACATAATACATCTCCGAATCCCTGCGCAGCCTCGCGGAGCGTATATCAGATGGGGGATTGACACCCGCCACTGATACTGATTTGTCACTCACCGCCTATAGAGGCGGGAGTCATCCCACATCTGATATAGCAGCTGATCAGATCGATCACACCATATATGACAGCTGCAACACCGAACACGATCAGTGCGGGCACCGCCCTGCGGATATATGTCTTTGTATCTTTGCATCGTTTCTCAGTACATTCTTTTCCCAGAAGAGCCGAGGCAGATATCTCTCCGGTCCGCTTCATACGGGCTGCGGAATAAAGAGCATAAATCCCGCAGCACAGCGCCGCGATCCCGAGGACGCCATAAGAAGCAATATTCATGGATCCCGCCTCCTATACTCCAAGAATTTCTTTTACTGTATCCTTCATCCGGTCCGCATCGCATTCCCTGTTATGACGGATCTCTGCGTTGCGGATCTCTTCAATGGCACGGGGGATTTCTGTATTGGAGATGCTCTTCAGTTCATCGATCAGATCCATCTCATCCCATTCCGCGTATTTCTTATCAATCGCGCTCATCACACTTCTGGCAAACTTATAGGGGCTTGCCGTAGAAGCAATGAGGCATTTCTTTCCATCATCAGAATTCTTCCGGTACTGTGCGCATACATAAGAAGCTACGGCAGTGTGTGTATCCATCACATATCCTGTGTGTGCATATGTTGTGCGGATGGCCTCTGCTGTCTCTTCCTCTGTAGCGAATCCGCCCTCAAAATCATCCAGCTTTTTCTTCATATCCTCTGTGATCTCGTAGGACCCCTTCTCATTGAGCTGTCTCATAAGATCCGCGTTCTTTTCTGCGTCCTGGCCTGCGATCGTGTAGATCAGACGCTCAAGATTGCTGGAGATCAGGATATCCATGGACGGAGAAGATGTGAGTACAAACTCACGGTTCCTGTCATATACGCCGGTACGGAAGAAATCAAACAATACCTTGTTCTCATTGGACGCGCAGATCAGCTTCGCGATCGGTACACCCATCTGCTTTGCGTAGTATGCCGCCAGGATATTTCCGAAGTTTCCGGTTGGAACCGTTACGTTGATCTGCTCTTCTGATGTGATTTCCTCATTTTCAAGAAGTTTTGCATAAGCATACACATAATATACAACCTGAGGGACAAGGCGTCCGATATTGATGGAGTTGGCGGAGGAGAACTGATATCCTTGCGCATCCAGTTCTTTTTCCAGTTCCTTGTCTTCAAAAAGAGCTTTCACTCCGCTCTGGGCATTGTCAAAATTCCCGTGGATGGCAACAACTGCAGTATTGTCTCCCTTCTGTGTCACCATCTGCAGCTCCTGTACCCGGCTGACGCCTCCCTTAGGATAGAACACGATGATCTTTGTTCCCGGTACGTCTGCAAAGCCTGCAAGAGCTGCTTTCCCAGTGTCTCCGGATGTAGCTGTAAGAATCACGATATCATTTTTCACATGATTCTTCCTTGCAGCTGTTGTAAGCAGATGCGGAAGGATGGAGAGCGCCATGTCCTTGAAAGCGATAGTTGCTCCATGAAAGAGCTCCAGATGATAGACGTCGCCTACCTTCACCAGCGGCGCGATCACCTCTGTATCAAACTTGGAGTCGTATGCCTTCGCGATACAGTCCTTCAGCTCCTCTTCTGTAAAGTCAGTCAGGAACTGTTTCATAACTGCATATGCAGTCTCCTGATAGGTCATTCCCTTCAGTTCGTCCATAGTCACATCCAGCTTCGGGATATACTCCGGCACAAACAGTCCTCCGTCCTCTGCCAGTCCCTTCAGGATGGCTTCGGAAGCTGTTGCTGTTCTGCCCGCGTTTCTTGTACTTTTGTATAACAGATTCATGTTTCTACCTCTTATCTTTTTTCATTACTGTGTGTAAATTTCTGTACCGAATTATAGCATATGCGCATTCTTTCCGCAATCAGTTCTTCTTCAGAGCGATGGCAAAGATGCCGCACACTCCCATTAACACCGGATACGCCAGATACGGCAGGATATCAAATGTGGCAATGCCTGTCAGAGCTGCCGCCGAAAGAAGCTGAGCGCCGTACGGGATCATTCCCTGACCCACGGATGTAAACATATCCAGAAGAGACGCGGAACGTTTCGGCTCCACGCCGTACTCGTCACTGATCTCTTTTGCAATGGGTCCCGCCATTACAATGGCTACTGTATTATTGGCGGTACAGAGATCCACTGCCAGAGCCAGGAACGCGATCCCCGCTTCTGCTCCTTTTCTGCCTCTGATCCGTCTCCTGATAAGTTCAAGAATGAACTGGATTCCGCCGTACCCTCTGACCAGGGACACAATGCAGGCTACAACGATCGAGATGACCGTAATATCATACATCGTCATCACACCATCTCCTACCACGGTAAATATTTCAGAAATGGCAATGTTCCCTACAGCTACGCCCACTACCAGTGAGATCACGATCCCGCTTACCAGGACAAGGAACACATTGATGCCGATCAGAGCTCCCACCAGAACAACCAGATATGGCAGCACCTCCCAGATATTATAGGAAAGGTCGCTGCCGGGCGTATAGGCTCCGTCCCCTGTGGTCATACAGAAGAATATCACCGTTATCACTGCCGCCGGGAGCACGATCAGGAAATTCGCCTTGAACTTGTCTCTCATCTCACACCCCTGGGTCTTTACCGCAGCAATCGTGGTGTCCGATATTACAGAAAGATTATCGCCGAACATGGCTCCGCATACTACCGCCGCGATGCAGATAGCCATAGAAAATCCGGTCTTATCGCTGATTCCGGCTGCAATTGGCGCCAGCGTAGAGATGGTGCCCATGGATGTCCCCATCGAGACAGAGATGAAGCAGCCGATGATAAACAGCCCCGCTACCGCGAAATTTGCCGGAATCAGGGACAGTCCCAGATTCACCGTACTGTCTGCTCCTCCTGCCGCGGTCACCGCCCCGGAAAATCCTCCGGCGCAGAGAAAGATCAGGCTCATGGTAATAATATTTTCTTCTCCCAGGCCCCCTGCAATAACACGGATCTTGTCATCGAAGCTAAGGCTCCTGTTCTGGAGAAATGCCACAAACAAGGCGATCAGAAAGGCAACGATCGCCGGCATGGCTGAAAAGTCTTCAAATACAATGCCCGCTCCCAGAAAGATCACAAGAAAAATCCCTATTGGGAGGAGCGCCACTGCTCTTCCCCTGTTTTCATTTTTGTTTTCCATTTTATTCCCCCTTGACAGGTGATAAGGCAAAAGGGGTGCCGCTCTTTTTGCAGCATCCCTTTCATCTTCTGTCGTATAGCTGTCTCGCCTCCGCTCTCCGGCACCGGCTGAGAGCATCAGACTTCTGGCTGTTTATTTATTTTTCTTGCTGTTGATATAGTTAACAAGACCACCCGCAGCAATCAGGTTCTGCATGAATTCCGGAAATGCGTGTCCCTGGAACTCTGTGCCTTTTGTCAGATTATAAATCTTGCCGGTATCAAAGTCTACTTCTACCTCATCGCCTGCATCGATCCCCCGTGCTGCCTCCGGACACTCAATAATCGGCAGTCCGATATTGATGGAATTCCGGAAGAATATCCTCGCAAAAGTCTCTGCGATGATACAGCTTACTCCTACAGTCTTCAGGCAAAGCGGCGCATGTTCTCTGGATGAGCCGCAGCCGAAGTTCTTGTTGGCAACGATAATATCTCCGGGTTTTACTTTATTCACAAAATCAGGATCAATATCGACCATGGCATGGCTTGCAAGCTCCTGAGGGTCGAAAGAGTTCAGGTATCTTGCCGGGATGATCACGTCTGTATCTACATTGTCACCGTATTTGAATACATGTCCTTTTGCTTTCATTACTCTTCACCTGCTTTCTCCGGATTTGCGATATACCCTGCGATGGCGCTGGCAGCAGCCACTTCAGGAGATGCCAGATAGATCAGGGAATCCACATGTCCCATACGTCCTACAAAGTTACGGTTTGTTGTGGAGACACATTTCTCTCCTGCTGCAAGAACACCCATATGTCCGCCCATGCATGGTCCGCAGCTGGGCGTATTTACCGCGCATCCCGCGTCTACGAAAATATCAAGAATGCCTTCCTTGATACACTCTTTGTAGATCTTCTGGGTAGCCGGGATCACCATGACTCTCACATCCGGGTGTACCTTATGGCCTTTCAGGATAGCTGCTGCTCTGCGCATGTCTTCCATACGTCCGTTTGTACATGAACCGATGACAACCTGGTCGATCTTGATGGGCTCCATGGCCTCAATCTCATCGATGGTCTTCGCATTTCCCGGAAGATGGGGGAATGCCACGGTAGGACGGACTTCTGAGAGATCGATGGTGATCACATCGTCATATTCTGCATCCTCGTCCGCCTCATAGATCTTATAAGATTTCTGAGAATGTTCCTTCATATATTGCTCAGCTTTCTCGTCTACAGCGAAGATTCCGTTCTTTCCGCCTGCCTCAATAGCCATATTCGCCATTGTAAAGCGGTCGTCCATGGACAGATTTGCAATTCCGTCTCCTACAAATTCCATGGATTTATACAGCGCGCCGTCCACACCGATCTTGCCGATGATATGGATGATGATGTCCTTACCACTGACATATTTGCCCGGCTTTCCAGTCAGGATAAACTTGATCGCGCTTGGAACCTTAAACCAGAGCTCTCCTGTAGCCATTCCGGTAGCGATATCGGTAGTTCCTACACCTGTGGAAAACGCGCCCAGAGCGCCGTATGTACATGTATGGGAATCCGCTCCGATGATACATTCTCCTGCAACAACAATACCCGCCTCAGGCAGATACGCGTGCTCCACGCCGCACTTGCCCTGCTCCAGACGCCACTTCAGTCCCTGCTGTTTTGCAAATTCTCTGATTGCTTTTGAGTTTTCCGCAGATTTGATATCCTTATTGGGAGTAAAATGATCTGGCACAAGGACCACCTTCTCCTTATCAAATACCTCTTCCGCCATCTCCCGGAAGATCGGCAGAGCCATCGGTCCCGTAATGTCATTGGCCATTACGACGTCCAACTTCGCCTCGATGAGCTGGCCTGCCTCCACAGATTCCAGTCCTGCGTGCTCAGCCAGAATTTTCTGCGTCATTGTCATTCCCATGATGACATTCCTCCTTCTTTTGATTCTAAATATTGGAACAATTCTGAAAACTCCGGAAAAAAGTACCTGTCACTTTTTTCCGGCAAATTCAGAATATTCTCACTTCTTTGCGATATAACCTTTTGCTGTCAGAGCCTCTGCACAGAGGACAGCTCCGCCTGCCGCACCTCTTACTGTATTGTGGGACAGTCCGATAAACTTGTAGTCATACATGCTGTCTTCTCTCAGACGACCGATGGATACGCCCATTCCATTCTCATAGTCTACATCCAGAGTTACCTGGGGACGGTTGTCCTCCTCCAGATACTGGATAAACTGCTTCGGAGCGCTGGGCAGTTCTGCCTCCTGAGGGAAGCCCTTGAAGTTCACCAGTTTTTCTATCAGCTGCTCTTTTGTCGGTTTTGTTTCAAAATTAATGAAAACTGCTGCTGTATGTCCATTTAATACAGGAACACGTACGCACTGGCATGTGATCTTCGGAAGGTCTGCTTTCACGATCACACCGTTCTCTACTTTTCCAAGGACACGGAGCGGCTCCTGCTCGCTCTTCTCTTCCTCGCCGCCGATGAACGGAATAATATTTCCAACCATTTCCGGCCAGTCTTTGAATGTCTTGCCTGCTCCGGAGATTGCCTGGTATGTTGTTACTACCAGTTCCTTCGGTCCGAACTCTTTCCATGCTGCCAGGCAGGGAGCGTAGCTCTGGATCGAGCAGTTCGGTTTTACCGCAATGAATCCTCTTGTTGTTCCCAGACGCTTTCTCTGATCCGGGATCACGTCAAAGTGATCTGCATTGATCTCCGGAACTACCATGGGAACATCCGGTGTCCAGCGGTGTGCGCTGTTGTTGGACACTACAGGAGTCTCTGTCTTTGCATAAGCTTCCTCGATCGCCTTGATCTCATCCTTGCTCATGTCCACGGCACTGAAAACGAAGTCAACTGTAGAAGCCACATGCTCTACATCATTTACATTAAGTACTACCAGTTTCTTTACAGCCTCCGGCATGGGAGTATCCATTTTCCAGCGGTCTCCTACTGCTTCCTCGTATGTCTTTCCTGCAGAGCGCGGGCTGGCCGCCACCGTTACTACTTCAAACCAGGGGTGGTTCTCCAGCAGAGAGATAAATCTCTGTCCTACCATTCCTGTTGCTCCAAGAATTCCTACTCTTAATTTCTGTTCCATCTTTTCTCTCCTTTTCTTTTGACATTTTATCTATTAAAAATAAGGTATCTGCGTTTTATCTGAAGATATCTATCAGATTCAAATAGAAGATACGAGCTGCCTGAAATCACTCAGATCTGCGGATTTTCTTCCATATATTGTGTCTCCATGACGATCACCTTATCCATAGCAGCTTTTCCCGGCGCTCCCAAAGTATTTCTGGTTTCCACGCATGTCTTCATGCTGATGGCATCATAGATATCCTCCTCAAATACCGGTGATACCGCCTTGAACTCCTCCATAGTCATATCATCCAGAGCGATCTTCTTCTCCAGGCAGTACAGCACAAGCTTTCCTACGATCCCGTGTGCGTCACGGAAGGGAACCCCGTGTTTTACAAGATAGTCCGCAGCGTCTGTAGCATTGGTAAATCCGTGCTTTGCACTCTCTTCCATCCGGTCACCGTTGAACTTCATAGTCCGAAGCATGCCTGTAAACAGAGCCAGACAGCCCTTCGTCGTGTCAATGGCATCGAAGACAAGCTCCTTATCCTCCTGCATGTCCTTATTGTATGCAAGAGGAATCCCCTTCATTGTAGTGAGCAGCGACATGAGAGCCCCGTACACCCTTCCGGTCTTGCCCCGGACAAGCTCCGCGATATCCGGATTCTTCTTCTGGGGCATGATGCTGCTTCCCGTACTGTAGGCGTCATCAATCTCAACGAACTTGTACTCATTGGAATTCCAGATGATCACTTCCTCTGAGAACCGGCTCAGATGCATCATGATGGTGGACATGGCTGACAGCAGCTCGATCAGGTAATCCCTGTCAGATACGGAATCCATACTGTTCAGTGTGGGGCCTGCGAAATCCAGCAGTTCCGCCGTATACTCCCTGTCCAGGGGATAGGTGGTTCCAGCCAGCGCTCCGGCTCCAAGCGGGCAGTAGTTCATCCTTGTATAAATATCCTTCATACGGGATCTGTCACGTTTGAACATCTCAAAATAAGCTCCCATATGATGTGCCAGTGTAATGGGCTGTGCCTTCTGCAGATGTGTAAAGCCGGGCATATACGTCTCGGTGTTCTCTCTCATCAGCTTCAGGAGCACTTCCAGCATCTCCCGCAGGAGTCCGTCCAGCTCACGGATCTCATCTCTTGTATAAAGCTTCATATCAAGAGCCACCTGATCATTCCGGCTCCTTCCGGTATGAAGCTTCTTCCCGGCGTCTCCGATCCGATCGATCAGATTCGCCTCAACAAAGCTGTGGATATCTTCATATTCTTCCGTGATCTCCAGGATACCGTTCTCCACATCCCTGCGGATTCCTTCCAATCCCTCGATGATCTGCGTCTTCTCCTCTTCTGTCAGGATTCCCTGACTGGCCAGCATGGTCACATGCGCGATGCTGCCCCGGATATCCTGTTCATAGAATCTCTTATCAAAGGTGATGGACGCATTAAAATTATAAACCAGTTTGTCCGTTTCTTTCGTAAAACGGCCGCCCCATAACTGTGCCATTTCATTCCTCTCCTCTGTAATCACTTGTTAAAATGCCTGTTTCTGCCTGTGCAGTCTGCATTTCCGTCTAGTTTAACACACTAAAGTGCCGCATGTCTACTGTTAAATAAAAACAGGTTAAGAAATGTCTGTCTTCTCCGTCTGCATCCGTCTCCGCTCCGCAAGGGAAAACTCGCATCCGCAGTAGTCCTGTCTGTAAAGTCCATATTGCTGTGACAGTTCAGTGGATCTTTTATATCCATTCTTTTTCTTGAAGTCTGAAACCAGATATTCTACCCCATACTCCGCACCGACACGGACTCCGATCTCATTAAGCTTCTGAGCGTTTTTCATAGGGCTGATACTAAGAGTTGTAGTAAAGAAATCATATCCTCCTGCCGCAGCATGCTCCGCTGTCTCCCGCAGACGCAGTTCATAGCACTTCATACACCGCTCGCCGCCTTCTCTTACCTGTTCCAGTCCCCTGGCCATCTCATAGAAACACTCTCTGTCATAAGCACCCTCCAGATAAGTAACCGGATGAAGGAAATTCATATCACCGATCAGGCGCTGCTGTTCTTCCGTCCTCTTCGTGTACTCCTCTGCCGGATAGATATTGGGATTGTAATAGAAGACTGTAATCTCAAAATACTGTGACAGGTACTCCAGCACATAACTGCTGCACGGCGCGCAGCAGCTATGGAGCAGCAGCCTGGGCACCCTGTCTTCCTTCTGGATCCTGTCCAGTATCTTTTCCAGTTCTTTCTGATAATTTACTTTCTGTATGTTCATCATCTTACCTCTCTTATCGCACAAGAAGCGGCACATATTTCCTGTGCCGCCTCATCAGTCCAGTTACTGTTCAAGCAGATTAAAACTACCATTCAGTTCAGCTCTTAAACATCATTTCCAGGATATCCACGATCCTTTCCTGTCCCAGAAGACTCACATTAAACAGGATCTGGTGTGAGTTAATGCTTCCCCAGTCCAGTCCTGTGTGAGACTCATAATAGAAGGCTCTCTCCCGGTCCGTCTTACGCATCATATAAGCAGCCTTTTTCTCAGTAACTCCATACCTTTCTGAGATCCTTGCAACCCTGTCCTTTTTCTCTGCGCAGATAAAAACATTGATGCACTCGGGATTCTCCCGTAAAATATAATCCGCACAGCGGCCTACGATAACACAGGATCCCTTTCCCGCTAACTCTCTGATAATCTTCGTCTGTTTACGGAACACATCTTCATTCAGCGAATATATATAGGAAGAGCCACTGATGAAATCCGGATATGCCAGCATGTTCGCCTGATAGCCCGCGAGAAATGTATTCAGGTTCGCTTCGTCCGCTCTCTGCGCTGCCTCTTCCGTGATCTCCAGTTCCTTTGCTGCCATGCTCACCAGCTGATTATCATACAGCGGGATCCCCAGTCTGTCCGCCAGTTTCTGTCCGATTTCATGACCTCCGCTTCCGAACTGCCGTCCAATTGTAATAATCCTGTCCTTCGACATACATATCCCTCCCTTATGCTTTGTTTTTCCGAACATATCCATACTGTAATTATAACTCGGTTCAAAATATGGTACAACCGACTTTTACAAAATCTTTAGCAACAGTTCAGCCATGGGGCTGTACGGGAGAGAAAATCATGCTTGCATGATTTTTCGATCGGGCAGTTCCATGAGCTGAGCGCCCGTATATGAGGAAAACAGCGGCGTAGCCGCAATAAGCACGTCAGTGCGGTTTTCCGAATGGCGCGGGCTGAACTGTTACAATCTTTATCTTAACTTCCAGAACTGATCACTGTAACCGAAATCCATATTTGTCATACATTGATTATTAGATACCGAAAGACAGGAGCAGACTTATGAAACCGATACTGGAATTAAGAAAAATAAATTTTTCCTACCACACTCCTGCCGGGGAAACCAGGGCCCTGTCAGACATCACCCTGGCGCTTGCTCCGGGTGAGTTCGCGTCTGTGGTCGGTCCTTCAGGCTGCGGCAAGTCCACTCTTCTCTCTCTGATCGCAGGACTGATAAAACCGGAATCGGGCGAAATACTCTTAAACGGAAGTCCTCTTACAGAGAATTCCTCCAACATCGGATACATGCTCCAGCATGATCATCTGTTTGAATGGCGCAGCGTTTACCGCAACGTACTCCTGGGACTGGAGATCCGCGGAAAACTGGACGCCGCATCAAAGAAGAAAGCCTCTCAGATGCTGGAGCAATACGGTCTGGGTCAGTTTGCCAACGTCAGACCATCTCAGCTCTCCGGAGGGATGCGCCAGCGTGCTGCACTGATCCGTACTCTGATCCTGGACCCGGAGCTGCTGCTCCTGGATGAACCTTTCTCCGCACTGGACTACCAGACCCGGCTGACAGTCAGCGATGACATCGGTCAGATCATACGCCGCTCCGGGAAAACAGCTCTGCTTGTCACGCACGATCTTTCCGAAGCTGTCAGTCTGGCGGATCGGGTGTTCGTACTTTCCAGGCGTCCCGCCACAGTCTCCCGGATCGTGCAGGTGACATTCCCGCCGAAAAGCAACACTCCTCTACAGCGGAGAAACGCACCGGAATTCAAAAATTATTTCAACGAAATATGGAAGGAGCTGAACCGGCATGAATAAAATATCATCAGGACAGGAACAGTATCTGAAAAGAATCCGCATCCGCCGGATCTCCATACTCCTTGCCCGGATCCTGATCCTGGTCCTTTTCCTGTTTCTCTGGGAATTCTGCGCAGACAGGGAGATCATCGACTCCTTTATCTTCAGCAGTCCTTCCCGGATCACTCTCTGCTTTCTGGAAATGGTGCAGGACCGGTCCATCTTCCTGCATATCGGCGTCACTCTTTATGAGACCATCGCCAGCTTTCTGCTGGTCACACTGTTCAGCATACTGGCCGCGGTCCTCCTCTGGTGCAGCCGCCGTCTGTCCGAGATCCTGGAACCCTATCTCGTCGTGCTGAACAGCCTGCCCAAATCCGCCCTTGCCCCGCTCCTGATCGTCTGGCTGGGAGCCACACCGAAGACGATCATCGTTGCCGGCATGTCAGTGGCCATATTCGGCAGTATCATGAGCCTCTACACCAGCTTTACCACTGTGGACAGTGAGAAGATCAAACTGATCTATACCCTCCACGGGAACCGGAGACACGCTCTGACCAAAGTGGTCCTTCCCAGCTCTGTGCCGGCTGTCATCAGCAATATGAAGGTCAACATCGGACTGTGTCTGGTAGGCGTTGTGATCGGAGAATTCCTGGCCGCGAGAAACGGACTGGGGTATCTGATCATTTATTCGAGCCAGGTGTTTAAGATGAACTGGCTGCTCATGTCCATTGTGCTGCTGTGCATTATGGCGATGGGGCTGTATGCAGTGATCGGGGCCATTGAAAAAATCTGTAAGAAACGGGTGTAAACGTCTAGAAAGTAACTCTTGCAGCGCTCCCGCATACCAGGAAACGGACAGGGGAAATTCCTCCCTGTCCGTTTTCTTTTCCTCAGCTTATCAGTGCCATGCAAAATGTGTACTGTTCTAACTATATATTATAAATTTTTCTCAATTTCTCTGTGCTGTTTTCAAGAGAAGCTTCATGCAGCGGCGAATATTTTTTATACAAATCTTCCGGTTCGATTTTAGTTACAATGTCTTCAGATTTCAAATTATATTTCCACTGCAGATAAGTGTATATATCAGCCATCCACTCCAGAATAAACTCATCATAGTTTTCGCTTATACCGGCATCAGGATTGAGACTGATTCCAAGACTTCCCAGAATCTGCTTTGGCGTCTTATTCTTTTTCATTATATCGAATTCACTGAATTTTGTATACCGGATAAGTTTTTTACTTTTTATCGACCTCAGCACAATTAATCAAAATATCTGCTTCATATCCTGCTATACTATGTGCAGGAGGTGAGGGAAATGGAATATACCCGGGAAATGAAAGCAGCCCTCGATTACATCGAGCATCACCTGAACGAACATATACAGTCAGCAGATGCCGCCGATGCAGCAGGATTTTCGAAATATCATTTCCATAGGATCTTTAAGAAAGAGACCGGTCTTGGAATATATGAGTATATCCAGCGGCGGAGGCTTTCAAAGGCCGCCTCCCTTCTTCTGTACACAGATATGCCTGTTATTGATATTGCTTTATATTTCTGCTTCGACTCGCAGGAAGCATTTACAAGGGCATTCAAACGAATCTACGGAATGCCGCCCGGGAGGTACCGCAGAGCTCTTTCAAAAGTAATAAACAAAGAAATACTCGGAGGTAACAATATGAATGTGAAAAACAATAATCCAGAAATCCCACACTGGTTTGTCACCGGCACAGCACCAGACAAATATCAGGCCGGGATCGATCAGCAGATCTTCCACTCCGGCAGCAGATCCGCTGTTTTAAGATCCACGTCCGAGGACTATGATACAGGTGAATACGGAACGATCATGCAGCAGTTCAGCGCCAGAGAATATTCAGGAAAACGACTTCGCTTTTCCGGATTTGTGAAGGCGGAGTCTGTAACCGGATGGGCCGGCCTGTGGATGAGGCTGGACAGCGGACTGGGAGAAACGCTTAAACTCGATAATATGCAGAACAGACCTATAACAGGGACAGCCGAATGGAATCTGTATTCCTGTGTTCTGGATGTTCCTGCCGAGGCAGCTGTTATAAATTTCGGGATTCTGCTGAGCGGGAAAGGGACAGTATGGCTGGATAATGTGGCGTTTCAGGAAGTAGATGACAGCGTCCCCACTACGGATTTTGATCCGCGGAATGAATATCCGGATCAGCCGATGAATCTTTCGTTTGAAGAATAAAAATGTAAAACCTTCTTGATTCGATAAGAGCGTAAATACTACGAAAAACAGAGTAAAAGAATTAAGAAAACAGGCCGGACTCCGCCAGGAAGATCTTGCCAGGGAGTTGGGAGTGACCCGACAGACGATCATAGCCATCGAGAATGACAATTCAAGACTCGCTTGCGACTCTTGAACTGGCAATGAAAATATCCCGGTTTCTCGGACTGCATGTAGATGAGATTTTCTTTTTGGAGGAATGATGGACCGGAGGAAGGGATGAATGTGGGGATTGGCTTTGGACGTGTGGCTCGATTTTGCTTCGCTCACGGGCTGCGCCTCGATTACGTCCGGCTCCAGCCATGCAGCTCGATTCCGCTCCGCTCCATCCCCTCTGTGTACTTTCGCACTAGGCTCGATAATACCTCGCCAAGTGCTCAATGCATCGCTCACGGGCTGCGCCTCGATTACGTCCGGCTCCAGCCATGCAGCTCGATTCCGCTCCGCTCCATCTCGCTCACGGGCTGCGCCTCGATTACGTCCGGCTCCAGCCATGCAGCTCGATTCCGCTCCGCTCCATCTCGCTCACGGGCTGCGCCCTATGCAAGAAGAAAGAGGAGGCATCACATTCGTGCGAGCACGATGTGATGCCTCCTCTTTCTTCTTGCGCATGGCTTGAGCCTAGCCTGCAAATTTGCTCCAATACCCTTGTACGAAAAGGAATATTACGATCAGGGGTACGATGAAGGTTACGTAGAGTCTTACCCATTTGGGGAACTTGGGTCCTTCGCCGGCGTTGGCTTCAGCGAGGAAATTTTTCCAGCCCCATCCGTAGCGGGTGGTGCAGAAGAGGACGTATACCAGGCTGCCCAGCGGCAGGAGGTTATTGCTTACGATGAAGTCCTCAAGATCGAGGATTGCTGTTCCTTCTCCGAAGGGTGCAAATCCGCTCAGTACGTTGTAGCCCAGTACGCATGGCATGGACAGCAACAGGATTGCCACGAGATTGATAGCTACTGCTTTTCCTCGGGAGCATCCGGTCAGATCCATTGCGAAAGCGATGATGTTTTCAAATACTGCAATGATCGTGGATGCTGATGCGAAGAACATACACAGGAAAAAGATAGCTCCCCAAAGCCTTCCTCCTGCCATGGAGTTAAATATATTCGGCAGGGTGATAAAGATCAGGTTCGGTCCGCTGTCCGGATTCACGCCGAATGCAAAGCATGCCGGGAAGATGATCAGTCCTGAGATCAGCGCAACGCTTGTGTCAAGGATAGTGATCGCGACTGCCTCTCCCGCGAGTCTTCTCTTTTTGTCAATATAACTTCCGAAGATCGCCATAGCTCCGATTCCAAGGCTCAGTGTGAAGAACGACTGATTCATGGCGGCGGATACTACTTCCATTATTCCAGCGTCTTTCATCTTGCCGAAATCAGGCAGGAGGTAGAACTCCAGTCCTGCGCCTGCCCCCGGCAGCAGGATAGAACGGATTGCCAGTACGATCAGAAGCAGAAGCAGGAGTACCATCATGATCTTGGTAATTCCTTCTACTCCTTTCTGAAGCCCCAGATTCACGATACCGAAACACAAGATCACGACAACAGCCATGAACACTGTCATGAGAACTGGCTGCCCCATCAGCTTGCCGAACTCTCCTTCGATCTGTGACGCGTCCATGCCCTCAAAGCTGCCTGCTGCCATCTTATACAGATAGATGAGCAGCCAGCCTCCGATGGTCGTATAAAACATCATCAGCAGATAGTTGCCTGCCATTCCAAACCATTTGTACCAGTGCCATTTTGTCCCCAGTGGTTCCAGCTTGTCGAAAGCCTTTGCAATACTGCATCCTGCTGCCCTTCCGACAGAAAACTCCATCACCATGATCGGAAGTCCCAGAAGCACCAGGCATACCAGATAGATCAGCACAAATGCCGCTCCGCCATACTGTCCGGTTATGTATGGGAAACGCCACACGTTGCCGAGGCCGATGGCACAGCCTGCAGAGATCAGGATAAATCCGATCCTGGAACCGAATTTTTCTCTTTTCATTTTCAATTCCTCTCTTCCTTATTGGTCAGGTTCTGCCCGGATGCCGGGAAAACCTCAGCCAGAATACTATAATACATTTCACATAATAAATCAACGCCGCCTTTTCCATCGATGCCCCGATGACTACAGAATCCCCAGATGTTCCAGCAGAATCTTGCATCCCAGCACAATAAGGATGATACCTCCGGCCAGTTCGGCCTTCGATTTATAGCGGGTGCCGAAAATATTGCCGATCTTCACTCCAATAGCGGAGAGGGTGAAAGTTGTGACTCCAATAAATGATACAGCCCACAACAGATGTACGTTCAGAAAAGCAAATGTAATGCCAACGGCAAGGGCATCAATGCTGGTTGCTACTGCAAGCAGGAGCATTGTCCTGAAGTCAAGAGAGTCATTTTCCTGTTCGCATTCCCCGGAACAGGCCTCCTTGATCATATTGGCGCCGATAAGGCCAAGCAGGATGAATGCGATCCAGTGATCAATGGCGGTAATCTTGTCACGGAACTGTACACCGAGCAGATAACCCAGAGCAGGCATCAGAGCCTGAAATCCGCCAAACCATATGCCTACGATCAGTGTCTTCTTCAAAGTGATCTTCGGCATGGCAAGTCCCTTACAGACAGATACTGCAAATGCATCCATGGAAAGGCCTACGGCCAGAATAAAAAGTTCAAGTAATCCCATAGTATTTCTCCTTTGTTAAGATATATCGAAAATCCTGCCGGAAAAGTCGTTTCCGGGCACACCGCACAAAAAAAGGCGGGTGTTATGCTGCACCCGCCAGATTATAGACATGTACAGCAATAACACTGTACATGAGTCTCATTATTTACACGCATGTCAAAAAACTGCATGTGTGGGACAGAATATCTGAAAGCAGATCAGACACTGTCCAGGTAAGCCAGGCCCCAAAGAGCCAGTATGTTGACTTACCACGTAGGAATACGCCAACTACTCCCTCATGAACTGATAACATATTATCATTAACATCAGCCTTTTGCAAGAAAATGTTGAAAAACTTTCTTACGGGCAAAGCATCACAGATTTGCTGTTATTTGTGCTTTTTTGCGATGCTGACTACAATCCCGCTGAGCGCCCACAGCGCCAGTGCATTGGGGATTACCATCAGGCCGTTGAAGAAGTCTGACAATGACCAGACGAAATCAACCTTCTGGACAGAGCCGATGATAACAAACACAATGACCAGCAGTGAATAGATCTTCCCGGCTTTTGTGCCGAAAAGGTACTCTACATTTACCTGCCCGAAGAAATGCCATCCCAGGATTGTGGAGAAGGCGAAGAAGAACAGGCAAACTGCTACAAAGATGTCTCCGAATCCGCCGAAACTGGAAGTAAATGCAGCCTGTGTGAGAGCAGTTCCTTCTTTTCCACTGTCCAGTACCCCAGTAGTCAAAATGGAAAAAACGGTCAGATTCAGGATAATAAATGTATCGATAAAAACACTGATCATAGCCGCAAGTCCCTGCTGATGCGGATTTTCCACATTTGCTCTTGCATGTGCATGAGGCGTGGATCCCATTCCGGCTTCGTTAGAGAAAAGTCCCCTTGCTACACCGTAACGAATCGCTTCTCTGACAGCGATTCCGGCTCCGGCACCAAGGACGGCTTCCGGATTAAACGCACCTACAATGATCATCCGGAAAGCATTGGGCAGAGCATCAATATGAAGGATGATCAGGGCAAGGCCGCCTACAATATAGATACCAGCCATAAGCGGTACCAGCTTTTCAACAACAGATGCCAGACGCTTTACACCACCGAGAAAGATAAACGCGGTGATCGCGGCAAGTATCAGACCGAATACAATCTGCGGTACCTGGATTCCTCTTGCCTGGAACACCTCATAAAATGCACTTCCGATAGAATTGGACTGCACCATATTTCCGGTAAAACCAAGAGCAATGATGATAAGTACAGCAAATATTCCGGCAAGGATCTTGCCGAAGCGTCCCTGGAATGCGGCGCGGATATAGTATACCGGTCCCCCGGTAACTTCTCCGTCCTTTGTTGTTTTATATTTCTGAGCAAGTGTTGCCTCGGCGTAGATAGTGGACATTCCGAAAAATGCGCTGAGCCACATCCAGAATATAGCCCCCGGTCCGCCCCCTACCAGAGCAGTGGCAGCACCGGCAAGATTTCCTGTGCCGACCTGTGCAGCGATCGCGGTAGCTACTGACTGGAAAGAAGTCATTCCCCCGTTGGCTTCTTTCTTTCCCTTCAGGGAGAAATTGCCGAACACCTGATGCCAGCCTTCCCTGAACTTGCGGACCTGGATGAATTTCAGGCGGATCGTGTAATAGATCCCTGTTCCGCACAGAATGATGATCAGGATGACATTCCACAGGAAGTCACTTGCCTGAGAAACAATGTTTGTTAAAGTATCCATAAAAATTAATCCTCCTCAATTTTCCTTTTATTTCTGATACTTTTTATCTATAGAACAAAGTCGTGAGAGGCTTTTGTTCACATAACTGCACAGGTGAAAATGGAGAGGATCCTGCTGCGGGATATATCAGATGTGGGATGACTCCCGCCTCTATAGGCGGTGAGTGACAAATCAGTATCAGTGGCGGGTGTCAATCCCCCATCTGATATACGCTCCGCGAGGCTGCGCAGGGATTCGGAGATGTATTATGTCAGCTAAAGCTGACCCGAATCCCGCGCCAAGACTCGCAAGCGAGTCTTGAACCTGCCGTCGATCAGTTCTGCGCGTTCTCCTTCCGGGAGAGAATAGATGTCATCTGTTGTATATGAAGTTTTTTGAGGCAGCGGCATCATGGTTGGGGGCTTTTGCCCCCAACATCATACTATAGTGACTATAAATAGAAAAACTGTTTAGCGCAATAGCGTTTTCTCACTGAACACATCCGGAAAGGCTTATCCAGCCGTCCGCTCCGCTTCCTGTGCTGTTCAGGCCTGTTCCGGTATCCAGCTGTCAAGGCGGTGTGTTGTCACGAAGGCCCGTAGCAGAGCGCCGGCACTTAGGCCGCGTCCTTTGCGGCCTTATGTGTCCGCTGCGCTATGCTCCGAGCGAGAGCGTGGCCGCCGGGATAACACACCGCCTTGACAGCGGCCTGTCGGAAACAACTGAACAACATTAAAATCTCCGTTGAAAAATCAAAAGCGTAATGATATCATCTATATTGTGTGGCTCACGGTCTTCGGCTGTGAGTAGAGAAAGAGACTGCCGTTCCACAGACTTTGGCCGCCTGACGAGGTGGAGCGGTATCTTTACTTCATTGGAAAGGAAAGAATGCAGATGAGCAGATATGATGTGATCATAATCGGTGCAGGCCCGGGAGGGATCTTTGCCGCATACGAACTGATGAAGAAGGCGCCGGAGATGAACGTGGCAGTGTTTGAAGCGGGGAATCCCCTTGAAAAGAGGAAATGCCCCATCGACGGAAAGAAGGTAAAGAGCTGTATCAACTGCAAAACCTGTGCTATCATGAGCGGTTTCGGCGGGGCAGGAGCCTTTTCTGACGGAAAGTACAATATTACCAATGACTTCGGGGGAACTCTGTACGAATATATCGGCAAAGAGACTGCCATCGGACTGATGCACTATGTGGACGAGATCAACGTACACTTCGGCGGCGAGGGTACGAAGATGTATTCTACCGCGGGTACGAAGTTCAAGAAGCTGTGCATGCAGAACAAGCTGAAGCTTCTGGACGCTTCCGTACGTCACCTGGGAACGGACATCAACTACGTGGTACTTGAGAACCTGTTCCAGGAACTGAAGGATAAAGTAGAGTTCTATTTCAACTGTCACGTGGATAACCTCGAGATCACAGACGGAGGCTACCGCGTGACTGCAGGAGACCAGACATACGAATGTGAGAAATGTATCGTGTCCGTGGGAAGGAGCGGAAGCAAGTGGATGGAGAAGATCTGTGAGGGACTTCAGATCCCGACCAAGTCTAATCGTGTGGATATCGGCGTCCGTGTGGAGCTGCCGGCTGAGATATTCTCCCACTTGACGGATGAGCTCTACGAGAGCAAGATCGTGTACCGGACAGAGAAGTTTGAAGATAAGGTAAGGACATTCTGCATGAATCCTTATGGTATTGTAGTAAATGAGAATACGAATGGTATTGTAACTGTAAACGGCCACAGTTATGAGGATCCGGAGAAGCAGACGGAGAACACCAACTTCGCCCTGCTGGTGGAGAAGCATTTCTCAGAGCCGTTCAAGGACAGCAACGGCTATGGCGAGAGCATTGCCCGTCTTTCCAATATGCTGGGCGGTGGTGTGCTGGTGCAGCGGTTCGGAGATTTGATCCGCGGGAGAAGGAGCACCCCGAAGAGGATTGAAGAAGGCTTTGTGCGTCCGACTCTTTCTGCTTCCCCGGGAGATCTGAGCCTGGTCCTCCCGAAGAGGATCCTCGACGGCATCATCGAGATGGTGTACGCATTGGACAAGATCGCACCGGGTACGGCAAATGACGATACGCTCCTCTATGGTGTAGAAGTGAAGTTCTACAACATGGAAGTGAAGCTGGACGAGCACCTTGAGACGATCCATAAGGGACTGTATGTGATCGGCGATGGAAGCGGTGTGACTCACTCCCTGTCCCATGCGTCCGCAAGCGGCGTTTACGTGGCGCGGGAGATCGCAGGTTAAAAATATCATATATGATCATTGTTCAAGAGGCAGCGTCACAGCAAAGACGCTGCCTCTTCCTGCTTCACTTTCTACAGACACCGTTCCACGGTGCAGTTCAACAATCTTTTTCACAAGAGACAATCCCAGCCCGTTTCCGGCGGTGGCATGGGAAGTATCGCCCTGATAAAATTTATCAAATATTCTTCTCCGGGTTTCTTCGTCCATCCCGATCCCCTGGTCTGCTATGGTAAATATAAAATGTTCGCTGTCCTTTGTGACGCGGATGGATATGGTACTGTTCTCCGGGGAAAATTTGACCGCATTATCGATCAGATTGACCCAGACCTGCTTGAGCAGCGGACCGTTCCCTTGGATATGGATTTCCTTGATTTCCAGGTCAAATGAAATTTTCTTTTCACTCCATTTCCGCTCCAGCATCAGGATGGATTCCCGCACTTGTTCCCCGGCATTAAAGCTGGAAGTATCCGTCAGAAGTGACAGGCTTTCTACCTTTGAAAGATTCAGCACATTGGCAGACAGCTCGGACAGACATGATAGGAGTGCGGAATTCATGAGAAAAATTATTAATAAAATCAGAGCGCAGCATCTCGATCCCGGCCAGTTCTTCTGTCATCTGATTGAAAGATTCCGAGAGATCCTGGAATTCTTTCGGATGTTTCAGGTCAATCTTAGTCATGAAGTTTCCTGAGGCTACATCATGTATTGCATGAATCAGCTGATTGACGGGACGGAGCGGGAGCCGGGCAAACACCAGACTGAGGACAGTGCCTGTACATATGCTGATGATGCCGGACTGGATCAGAAAGGGTGTCATTGGAGAACCTGGGGGCCCGGTAATGATGCCTGTTCTGATCCCGAGCATGATCAGAGCGTTGCTAACTACCATAGTCAGCAGGAATAGCAGGAAAATCAGGCCTGTACTGATCAGCATGATACGGAATCCGGGGGAGTGCAGCTGCCTGACGTCACGCTTTTTTCTGGGAGTGTCTGAGATCTGTGTTTTTACGTTCATGGTCTTGCCTCCACTGCATGAGTTCTCTCCTTTACCTGAGCTTTGTAGCCCAGTCCCCGGATCGTTATGATGTCAAAATCCGGACATCCGTCAAAACGCTTTCTCAACCGGTTGATATGTACACTGACTGTAGATTCCATGGAGTCCGAATCCGGTCCCCAGATATCCTCCAGCAGCTGGATACGGGTGAAGATCTTGTCCGGATAGGAGAGAAGCTTATACAGCAGGTAGAATTCTTTCAGGGGCAGTATCTGGGCGTCGCTGCCCTGCCGGACGGTGAGCGTATCATAGTCCAGCACAGTGTCCCCTACAGCAAGACTGTGATCAGCTGCGATCCGGGCACGGCGCAGGAGGGCACGGATACGCAGCAGCAGTTCCTCTTCGTCTGCGGGTTTGGTCATGTAGTCATCAGTCCCGGCGAGAAATCCGTGCTTGATATTATCCGGAAGCTGCCGTGCTGAGAGCATAAGGATGGGAAGGTCGCAGCGGCAGTCCCGGAGCAGGGAGGTGAATTCATAGCCGTCCATTCCCGGCATCATTACATCAAGGACAACCAGATCTACATGAGTGTCCTGCATCAGTGACAGCGCCTCTCTGGCAGATGAGGCGGCATGGGGACAGTAGCCGGCAGCTGTGAGAACGGCGCCCGGCCAGCGCCGCGTATGCGTGTCATCATCTACGATCAGTATCTGGAACATATTTAAGAAACCTCCTGGAAAAATAAGATGAGATCACGGAGCTGTCTCCGAAATGTCCGGGCTCCATGAATATTTTGAATCGAGTATAGCAGGAAATCGTGAAAAAAATGTTTTCTGCGGGTGAAGTTCACAGAGATTTCAAGAACAGAAGCTTTCCATAAAATGACTATTGAAAAAGAACGTATGTTCTGATAAAATCTACGATAGAACATACGTTCTATTACGCGCCTGAATGCACGTATTTTTTAAGGAGGCGGTCTGAGATGAAAACACAGCGGATGTATATCTGCATCGATCTGAAAAGTTTCTACGCGTCAGTGGAGTGCCGGGAGAGGGGGCTGGATCCCATGACAACCAATCTGGTGGTGGCGGATCCGGAGCGGACGGAGAAGACTATCTGTCTGGCGGTGAGTCCGGCTATGAAGGCGTTGGGCGTACCAGGCAGATGCAGGGTGTTCGAGATTCCCGACGGGATTGAATATATCATGGCGACGCCCAGGATGCAGCTGTATATCGACTATTCCGCGGCAATCTACGGGATCTATCTGAAGTACATTTCCAAAGAGGACATCCATGTCTACAGTATTGACGAGGTATTCATGGATGTGACGGACTATCTGTCTCTGTACAGGACGGATGCAAAGGATCTCAGTGTGCGGATCATGCAGGATGTGTTTGATACTACCGGGATCACGGCGACAGCCGGTATCGGGACGAATCTGTATCTGGCAAAGGTCGCGCTGGATATCACGGCAAAGCATGTGTCCGACCATATCGGCTGTCTGGATGAGGAGTCCTATTGCCGGACCCTGTGGGATCACAGGCCAATGACCGATTTCTGGCGGATCGGCAGGGGTACGGTGAACCGGCTGGAACGTGCGGGGATCCGTACTATGGGTGAAGTGGCTCATGCAGACGAGGATCTGCTGTACCGGATGTTCGGAGTAGATGCGGAGCTTCTGATCGATCATGCCTGGGGACGGGAGAATACGACCATAGCGGATATCAAGGCCTATAAGCCGAAGGAGAATGCCGTCTCCAGCGGACAGGTACTGCCCCGGGATTATTGTTTTGACGAGGCGAGGCTTGTGACGAAGGAGATGGCGGATGCCCTCTGTCTGGACCTGACGGGAAAGGGGCTGGCTACAGATTCTGTGACCCTGCATGTAGGCTACAGCTACCGCCTGGAGAAAAAGTCCGCCCATGGAACAGGCCGCCTGCCGTCGGCCACAAGCTCCGCACGACGGATCATAGCATGTACGGATCACCTGTTTGAGAAGATAGTGGATAGAAATGCCCCGGTCAGGAGGATCAGCGTGACCTTCAATCATGTGATGGATGAGCTGTACCGCCAGTATGATCTGTTCACCAGTCCGGAAGAGGCGGAGAAGGAGCAGCGTCTGCAGAAAGCAGTATTTGAGATAAAGGAACGGTTTGGGAAGAATGCGGTCCTTCGGGGAATGGATCTGCAGGAGGGGGCTACGGCGAAAGAACGCAATGAGCAGATAGGAGGGCACAGAAGTGGGATCCAGGATAAAGATGAGCAGAGAGATGCGGGCAAAGCAGTTCATGCCGTTCGCGGCGCTGAAGGGATACTCAGAGGCGCTCAGAAAAAAAGAGAAGATTATTGTGCCGAAAAGAGAATTGTGTGAGGAATATGAGGAGGAGCTGGACCGGAAATTGAGGCAGATCCGCAGGGATGATATGGTCACTGTCGTCTATTTCAGCAGGGGAGAATACCTGAAAGTGACGGGAGTAGTGACCTGTATCGATCCCACGGCCGGCATCATGAAGGTGGTCAACACGAAGATCCCGCTGGGAGATATCTATGCTATTGAGCGGGAAGAATAAGACTATCAGGTACCCTGCGGATGGCTCAGGGGCGCAGGATACCTGGGGTGTGATACCGATATTAATTTTTCACCGTACTGTTGTTCTCTTTCTCCAGTCTTCCGTATCCTCCGGCTGTGAACTTCAGCAGCATGGAGTGGATCATATACCAGGTGTCATCCTTTTTCCAGTTCAGCGCTTTGTTCACATTATACGTGCCGGTGATCACAAACAGTAAGAGCATTTCGGACTCTTTTTTAGAGAGTCTGAATGTCTGCATGAAGACGGGAACAAGCTTCGGCCGCTGCCACTGAAAGATCTGATTTACTACATAGGCGGAGATTGTCTCGTCATGGAAGATCACCTGATATTTGGGAAGATGGGCAACTCTGTGGCAGACTGGAAGCAGGGACTCCTTTTCTTTCAGATGTCCTGTCCCTCCGTCCGCAAGAAGGGATAGTATCTGAAGAGCATCTTCGTCCGATGTTTTTGCTGTATCTTCCGCTGTTTGAAGAGCGTCTTTCAGCAGCTCATCCAGTACCTCAGTCAGAGACTGATAGTGGAGATAATAGGTGGCGCGGGTAATCTCTGCCCGGCGGCAGACATCTGTGACAGTGATCTGTTCAAAGGCTTTCTCCCCCAGCGCTTCCAGAAGAGCATCTTTGATCACACTTCTGGTGTACAGAGTCCTGCGGTCTGTTTTTCTTGGTTTTGATACGGTGTTCCGGGTCATGTTTACACGTCCTTTCATGGATTTATTATTTGCAGATATTTCTTTTTCGGGCGTTTCTTTACAGAATTACAAATATGTCAATAAACGTCTGTTTTCTGCGAATCTGTCCGTTGTATTTTTTCTAAAACAATATTATCCTTTTATTAAACAATATGTCAAGGACTTTTCACTAGTGTATTGAAAAAAGTAAGTTGTACATAACTTGCGACAGCGTCAACTTTCCATGCCGGATCAAGGAAGATGACGGATCAATGAAAAGTCCGGTTTTATCAGAGATAAGAGGAGGAAAAATATTATGATTGCTATTCAGTGGGAAGATGTGATCGGCGTTCTTCAGACATGCGCACCGTATCTGATCGCGCTTGGGGTGATCTGGGTGATTGCTGTTGTGGTAATGATCGCATGCCGCAAAGCGGCAAAGAGCAAAAAGAAAATGATCCGTGGCTATTCGCTCATTGCCATGGTGCTGGCGCTGGCGGTTGTTGCCAACATGATATGTCTCGGGCCCATGTCCGCGTTGATCAATCTGACGATGGGAAGCGGACAGGTGAGCCAGAAGACAACAGATGAGGCCATCGAGGTGGCGGATCAGATCGCAGAGGAAGGCATGGTCCTTCTTGAGAATGACGGGATCCTTCCCATCAGTGCTCCATCAAACATCAATCTGTTCGGCTGGTCATCTGTGAATCCGACTTACGGCGGAACTGGATCCGGCGGGCTGAATGAGCTTTATGAGAAGATCTCACTGATCGACAGTATGGAGGATGCGGGATTCACAGTCAATCAGGATCTGGTTGATTTCTACAATGAATTCTCTACAGAAAGAGCGGAGATGTCACTGGCAACTCAGAACTGGACACTGACGGAGCCTCCTGTATCCAGTTATTCTGACGAGCTGATACAGGGCGCGAAGGAGTTCTCTGATACGGCGGTCATCGTCCTTTCCCGTATTGCCGGCGAAGGACACAATGATATGCCGGGAGATGTGACAAAGGCGTCTTATGATAATGAACTGAATGGTTACAAAGACTTTGAACCGGGCGAACACTATCTGCAGCTTTCTCAGACAGAGGAAGATATGGTGGACATGGTGTGCAGCAACTTTGACAACGTGATCCTGGTCTACAATGCGGCCAATCCCATGGAACTTGGGTTCATTGACCAGTATGATCAGATCCGGGCAGCAGTATGGTGCCAGGGACCGGGACATACCGGGTTCGAGGCGCTGGGCAAGATCCTGACCGGGGAAGTGAATCCGTCCGGAAAGACAACGGATACATTTATCTATGACATGACAGCGGCTCCCTGGTGGAACAACTGGGAGAATACCCACTATTCCAATATGGAAGACATGGCAGTTGAAGGTATGAACTCCGGTATGGCTCAGACATATTATCCTTCCTTTGTAAACTATGTGGAAGGGATCTATGTGGGATATAAATACTATGAGACTGCGGCCGCGGAAGGAGTCATTGATTATGACGCGACTGTACAGTATCCTTTCGGATATGGACTGTCCTATACTACATTTACGCAGAAAATGAGTGAGATCATGGAAAGTGACGGAAACATATCCTTTGATGTGACAGTTACAAATACAGGCAGTGCGGCAGGAAAAGATGTGGTGGAGGTCTATTATAATCCTCCTTATACAAACGGCGGTATCGAGAAAGCTGCGGCAAATCTGATCCGGTTTGACAAGACGGAGATGCTGGAGCCGGGAGAGTCCGAGACGATCAGCATCAGCTTTCCGGCAGAGGAACTTGCTTCCTATGATATGTCAGGAGAAGGATGCTACGTGTTGGAGTCAGGAGATTATATTATCTCTATAAACAGTGATTCCCATACTATTCTGGATCAGCAGACATATCATATGGACGAGACGATCCGCTATGAAGGAGACAACAAGAGAGACAGCGACCAGGTCACAGCTACAAACCAGTTCCAGGATGCGGCAGGAGATGTGACCTATCTTTCAAGAGCAGATGGATTTGCAAATTATGAGGAGGCTACGGCAGCTCCGGCATCGGATGTGATGTCTGATGATCTTGTGGCACAGTATCACCTGAACAGCAATTTTGATTATTCAACATACATAAATGAGGATGACGAGATGCCGGTTACAGGGGCGGATAATGGCCTGACTCTGGCGGACTACAGAGGTGTTGATTATAATGACAAGAGCTGGGATGATCTTCTGGATCAGCTTACCGTAGATGATATGAGCAATATGATCGCTCTGTCCGGTTATCAGACGCCGGCTATGGATTCCGTAGGAAAGGTTGCGACTGTAGACGCGGATGGCCCGGCGGCTATCAACAACAACTTTACCGGAGCCGGATCTATCGGTTTTCCTGTGGAGGTAATGATCGCGTGTACATGGAATCAGGAACTGGCACAGCAGTACGGTGAGATGATGGGCAAAATGTGCCGTGAGATGAACATTGCCGGATGGTATGCACCGGGTATGAATACCCATCGTACACCGTTCGGAGCAAGAAATTATGAATATTTCTCCGAAGACGGCACACTGGCAGGATATATCTCCGCTGCGGCTGTACAGGGAGCGGCAGAGCAGGGTGTGTACGCATATATCAAGCACTTCGCCCTGTACGAAATGAATGCCAAGATGGTGTGTGTATGGTCCAACGAACAGGCCATCCGTGAGATCTATCTGAAACCATTCGAGATATCCGTGAAAGTCGGAGACGCTCACGCGGTTATGGTATCCTGGAGCTTTATCGGTATTAAATGGTCCGGTGAAAACAGCAGCCTTCTCAATACAGTCCTCCGGGATGAGTGGGGATTCCAGGGATTTACCCTGACAGACTTCTTCCGGAACAACGGCCATGGATTTATGAACGCGGACGCAGGCCTGGCAAATGGCGTGGACGCAATGCTGTCCACCTATGCCGGCGGCCCCAACGTAGTACAGAATCCGGATGCAGCCTCCTCTGTAAAATATATGAGACAGGCATGTAAGAATGTTATGTATACAGTGGTCAACAGCTGGATGTATGAGGACGACGGCGTCAGCACTTCCATGCCGGTATGGCAGAAAGCCGTGATCGGCGCAGATGTTGTAGTGGGAGTGATCCTTGTGGCGCTGGGGGTACTGGTATGGAGAAAATATAAGAGAAGGGCTGTATAGTTCAGTTGCTCTCGGGGGTCCGCTGTTAAGGCGCTGTGTTGTCCCGGCGGCCGCGCTCTCGCTCGGAGCATAGCGCAGCGGACACGTAAGGCCGCAAAGGACGCGGCCTAAGTGCCGGCGCTCTGCTACGGGCCTTCGTGACAACACACCGCCTTGACAGCTGGCTACCGGGAACAACTGAACAGGCAGAAACGCAAACTGGCGCGGCTTGAAGATCTTACCATTTGTAAGACTTCCAGGCCGCGCCTTTGGTTTCCGGCCTGTTTGTCCACTGACTTCCGTCCTGAACAGCCCAGAAAACAGAGCCGATCTCGAAAACCTTTCTGCGGGGAGGGAGGATGTGGGCGGGCGACTTCGAAGGGGGATTAGCAAAACTCAAAGCTCCGGGTATGGACGTTAGAACAGGCGGCGAGATTGTCTGAGCGAAGCGAGTTGCTCGCCGCCTGTTCTTGCAGTTAGTCCGTACCCGGAACTTTGTAGTTTTCCTTATCCCCCGGAGCGGAGCCCGAACGCATCCTCCCTCCCCGCAGAATACGTTTTAGAGCCCCTCTGTTTTTGGATGTTTAATCATCGAAGTTAGTGCGCTAAACAGCCAAATTATCTTGACAAACCGTCTTATCTGCGCTATTATTCAGTTGTAAATAATTTAAAAATAAACTAATTTCCGACGGAGGGCTTAAAGAGAGGTAAGATGAATTATTCACTGGATACGCTTCTGTACGGGATGCAGTTCAGAAGGCTGATGGAGAAAGAGATGCATCCGATTGAAGAGAAGTACGGACTGTATAAGATAGATATACAGATCCTGTTGTATCTGAAACATTCTGGAGAACACAATACATCGAAGGATATCATGCAGATGAACATGTTTACCCGGGGACATATTTCTCAGTCATTAAGCAGGCTGCAGAAGAAGGGATACGTCAGGATGGAGCAGGATCTGGAAGACAGAAGATGTACGCACAACTACCTGACGGAAGATGCGGTCAGCGTGATCAGGAAGATTGAGAAGATTTCGAAAAAGATCAAGGCTATTGTCCTGGAAGGGGTGACGGAGGAAGAGCAGAAGACGCTGGCCTCTGTTGCGCAGAAGATGACCAATAATATTGAAAAAGTTTTATGAAATGAATTGTACAGGTGTCCGGAAATATAAAAGGACACCTTATGCTGTACCTGAATAGTTTAAAAATAAAATATTTATAAACGAATAATCAAGGAAAGGCGGAATGATCAACATGGAGAAATTAATTATTTTTTATGATGACACAAAGGCAAGCTGCTGCAGATGTGTAAACAGATTTGAACAGCGGGAGAATGTAGAATGCAGAAAAATGTCTGACTATAAGGACAAGTCTCTTATTTTCGCTTCCGGTGCCAGGCTGGGACTGGTTTTCGAGAGTGAAAACGGGAAAGTGCCTTTCGTGGTTTCTCATATTATCTGGAGAGTGGTAGCAGATAAGAACAGTGAGCATATGATCCTGGTGACGGGAGGAAGACGGGAATTCAGCACGGTCAGGACTGCAAGAGAAGATATGGAAAAACGTGGGTACCATGTGCGGAATATTTACAGCAGATATCTGTTGGAGAAGCACAGGATAAAAGAAGAGGATGCAGTTGACTGGATCATGAACGACCTTGAAACTGGTCAGGTGCGTGACAGGATAGAAGACAAATATAAAAATATGTCAAGAAGGGAGCTGCGAAAGGAACTACGCGGTGAATTCAGGGCATACAGGAAATATCAAAGGGATCGGCTGAAGGGCTGATCCCCCCTTTGATTAATGTGATGGATGCCTGTTGTAGAGGACTGCATATTGTATGGGGAATGTCTATTTTCGCTGGCGTACCAGCTCGATAGCCTCCTTGCCGGAAATATGTTCCGGGAGCATCTCCAGCATGCACAATGGCTTCCATTCCCGGTCGATAGCTTTTTCCCGGCTTTCTGGTGTGTCATCAGGCGCGTATTTAAGAGCCAGTTTTTCAATTGCATTTCTTTTTTCTGACTCATCCTCCATGATATGAATGGTCCCGAAGACAATGACACTCCGAAAATAGGTCGTATATTCTTCCGGTATGATCTGGTCCTGATCGATCACGCAAAACGAAACCCTGGCGTTCCTCGAGATGGCGTCCAGCTTGTGCCCGTTCCTGGCGCTGTGAAAATAGAGCTTTTTTCCATCGTACACATAACTGAGCGGGACGGCGTAGGGATAATCGTCGTCTCCCGATACAGCCAGAACTCCTGAAGTTCCCCGATATAAGATATCTTCTGCATCCTCCATAGAAAGTGCCTGTTTCTTACGGCGCATTTCCCGAAACATATAAATCTCCTCCTGATCGCAGTTTTATTATTTGAAAAAAATAAGCGTCAACTCTGTATCTTCTCAGGCCTTTCGATACAAAATCCACGCTGAAAGCTTACCCGGCAGCAAGCAAAACAATCTTTGATTCGAAAACAGGATAACATTCTTTTCGCAAAAAATCAATTATAAAAATATAATTATATGGTACCTTGACAAATCTGAAATGATGCGATATATTATCAAGGTACCTAATGAATGACTCGGAAAAGGAGAAAATATTATGTCAGATATGAATTATTGTAATCAGTGTGAAAACAGATGTCCTGTGACCGATCTGAAATGCGGAAGAGGAAGGAGATACTTTTCGGAAATGCAGGAAGAGAAGCAAGGCCGCCATGGTCATGAAGGAGAACATGAACACCGAGGCCGGCGGCATGAACATGGCCGTGGGCGGGAAATGTCTCCGGATATGAGACGGGTTCCCGACGGAGATGATCTGTACGCTTTGCTTCGGGCATGCGGACACCATCTCCATCACAATTTCCAGGGGCAACGTAGCATGGAAGAAGAAAATGCGTTGTTCAATGTCCTGGATGAATCAGAAAAGGAAAAACTTCAGGAATTACTGAAAAAGCTGGTAAACAGCTGGAAATAATGCGGCGAAAGAAACATAACAGAAAGCACATAGCAGACAAAGCATAGAAGAAGGAACCCCGGCAGCTTCCGTATTGGGTAATTGCCCGGGGTTCTTTTGCCTTATTTTTCTGATTCCAGCTCCAGCAGCATCTTCTTTCTGTCGATTCCTCCGGCGTATCCGGTCAGGCTGCCGTCTGCGCCCAGGATCCGGTGGCAGGGAACGATGATGGAGATACGGTTATGTCCCACGGCGCTGCCGACTGCCCGCGGGGAGGTTTTATGCCCGTGTTTTTTCGCGAACTGTTCTGCAAGCTCTCCATAAGTTTTTGTTTCACCGTATGGGATTGAGCACAGGAGTTCCCATACCTTATTTTGAAAATCCGTTCCCGTAAAATGAAGAGGAACAGAGAAATCCGGATTTTTCCCGGAAAAATAAGTATCCAACCAGTCTTTTGCCTGTTTTAAAACAGACGTTTCCTTTTCTTCGTGTTCTGCCTCCAGTCCGGCGGCGAAATATTTCTGCCCTTCAAACCACAGGCCGGTCAGTCCGGTCTGGTCCGCGGCAAGGAGTATGTCTCCGCAGGGAGAATGAAATCGGCTTATATACTGCATATGGATCCCTCCCGAGTATTATTTATTATGTGATCATCTTATTGCATGTGGTCATCTTATTGCATAAGGCGCAAAAGCAAAAGTATATGCTGCCATTGCTATGACTATTACCGTATAGCATCAGAGGCATCGGAGTTTTCCGGAGCCAGGGAATCTTTCAATACCTCCAGAAACTTCCCGGCAGGTTTTGAAAATACCTGATATTTCTTCCAGATCATGCTCATTTTGTTTTCCAGCCCGGGGTTCAGCGGGCGGAAACACAGGCTGCTGTCTCCTGATGTATTTATGATCTTGTCGAGACATACTGCATAGCCCAGCCCTTCATCCACAAGCAGAGAGGCATTGAAGATCAGGTTATATGTGGCGGCGATGTTCAGCTCGGCAGGCTCCTTTCCGATCCATTGGGTCAGTGTACCGCCTTCGGATTCCTGCTGGGAGAGGATAAGGGGAACATCGTACAGATCCTGCGGGGAGATACTGCTTTTAGCTGCCAGCGGGGAATCTCTGCGCATCAGGACGCCCCAGGTATCCCGGCAGGGCAGTTCAAGGGCATTGTATCTGGTCAGGTCCACATTCCCGAATACGATACCAAAATCAATAAGACCCTTGTCCAGATACTCAAAAACAAAAGAAGCATTACCGCTGGAAATGTGGTAATGGATACCGGGATGCTGCTCCTGCAGCAGCCCCGCGGCTCTCGCGATCAGCCGCACGCCGTCTGTTTCTCCGGTTCCGATATATACATCTCCCACGATGACGTCATCTGTCATCTTTATTTCATTTTCCGCTTTGCGGACCAGATCCATGATCTCCTCCGCCCGTTTTCTCAGGATCATGCCTTCTTCTGTAAGCGTGACCTTCCGCGATCCCTTTGTGCCGCGGATGAAAAGCTGCTTGCCCAGTTCCTCTTCCAGATTCTTGATCTGAGTAGAGAGCGTGGGCTGAGAGAGATGAAGAGATTCTGCCGCATGTACGATGCTCTGCTCTCTGGCGATGGCGAGAAAATAGTTAAGAACGCGTAATTCCATATCAGGTTCCTCCGGAGTGAAAATACAGTGTGGATATTAGACCGGCTGTGTTCTTCGGCCTGAAAAGCCTGTCGGGAAACCGGTCTGCCTGTAAATAACTATAACATGTTTTTTACATGACCGGTGGATTTTTTTTCGGCAGGGTTCTCTTTACCTGCCGGGTCATGAGTATCATCAGCACATAGAATACGAGCAGATAGAAGGGAAATATCCCGGGACTTATAAACTGTCCGATCAGTCCGAAGACAGCCGGTATGAGCATGATCCCCACATAGGATGCAGCCATCTGGATCCCGATCACTGACTGAGAAACATCTGCGCCGAAATTTTCCGGAGTCAGATAATTAAAATTCGGGAACAGCGGGCCGTTCCCCAGACCTACAAGAAACAGTCCTGCAGCTGAGATATAGGGTGACAGCGGAAGCAGCAGGATGACGACAGCCGCTCCCAGAACCAGCTGTCCGATGCGGATGATCTGCCAGCTGTGGAGTCTGGAGGCAAGGAGGCCGGAGATAAAGCGGCCCAGAGCCATTCCGATATAGTAAAACATGACCATGCCGGCAGCCTGATCCGCAGCCAGATGCTTGTACTCTACAAGAAATGTGCTTCCCCAGTTTCCGCATGTATACTCTATGCCGCAGGAAAGGATGAACAGAGTGCACATCCCTTTTACACCGGGGATGCGGATCACTTCAGGAAGAGACAGGGATCTGCTGCGGCGGGAATGAGATCCGGATTCTTTTCCATGTGCTCTGCTCCACAGAGGCAGTGTGAACAGGACGAGCAGTGCGATCGCCAGCTGTATCATGAACGCGATCCTGTATCCGCCCCGCCATCCCGCAGGTCCGCTGATGACAAGGGATAACACATACGGGCTGAGGGATACGCCGACTCCGTAAAAGCAATGGAGGAAGCTCATGTGGACAGCAGAATAATGGAGCGCCACATAGTTATTTAATGCTGTGTCAACAGCGCCTGCGCCAAGCCCCAGAGGAACCGCACACAGGCACAGGGCGGCCAGACTGCCGGAACAGGAGAAGCCCAGCAGGGCCAATGCAGTCAGCCCGGTGCTGAAGGCAGTTACTTTACCGGTGCCGAACCGGGAAATGACCCTGGAGCTGAGCAGGCTGGAGATGATCGTACCGCAGGGGATGATCACCGTCACAAAACTGCCGCAGGAGATCGGAAGAGAAAATTCTGTATAAATGGCAGGCCATGCCGTCCCAAAAAGGGAATCCGGTATGCCGAGACCGATAAACGCAATATAGATAATAACAAGCAGCAGAGACGCCATATCTGAATATCCTCCTTTTTCACAGTAGACCAATTATAACAGATATTTGGAATTGAATGAATATATTACAAAAATGATTTAATAAACGTGAGAGGAAGGAAAATAGAAATTTCTCTGTCCCGATTAAAAAATAAACAAAATAGAAACAATTTTGTGGTATAGTCATCAAGTTAAAGACCGTCCGCAGACAGCGGGATATTAAATTTGCAGCGCTTTTTGTAATAGATATGTAATATATCCGGGTAATTTGTCAGTATGAACTACAGAAAGGGGAAACCAAAATGGGGAAAGATCCTGCCGAGACAGGAAAGCAAAGGAAAAAGAGAAAAAAGGCCGATTCAGAGAACAGGCCGTCTGTCCTGAAGGGACTGATATCAAGGATACTGGGCTGGAACCGGTGGGCTGTGTATCTGGGAACTGTCGCAGCGGCGGCTCTGTCCATTGTTCATGCGCAGATGGAAATCCTGCCTTATGCCGCCGGGATAGCGGTTTACATAGCAGCGGCTCTTTTGCTGACCTTATCCTGTATACGTATCGGACAGGATCTGCGCAGTGGAATCGTTGATGAGATCCTGACAGTTCTGAAAAAGAATCCATTCGGACAGAGATTTTTTGATGATTACGGTTTCCGCACCGTTCTGACCACGATGCCGTCTTTTGTGATAAATGTTGCCTATACGGTGTACAATGGAGTCATTGGTGTTATGAATCAGTCCGCCTGGTTTATCACCATGGCTGTCTACTACAGTCTGCTTGGAGTCATGCGCTATCGGGCGGTCAGTACGGAGAGGAAGAATTCCAGGCTGAAAGACAAGGAACTGATCAGGAGGCGGGAACTGTCGGTGATCCGGATCGACGGTATCCTTCTTATCATACTGAACCTGGCACTCAGCGGCGTAGTCCTGCTGACCATAGCGAAAGGGACTGCCAGGACATATACGGAGATCTTGGTCATCTCGATAGCGGCTTATACCTTCTATAAGATAATAACTGCAGTGATCAACATGATAAAAGTCCGCAAAATGCAGTCCCCCATACTGATCACGATCCGGAATATCGGTGTGGCGGATGCGCTTGTATCTGTGCTGACACTTCAGTCAACTATGCTTGCTTCCTTTCAGGACAGAGGAAATATAGACGCAAACCGGATGAATGCCATTACAGGGCTGGCGGTCTGTGTCCTGATCACAGTGCTGGGAATTAGCATGATCTGTTACGGCAGAGGAAAATCGAAAGGTACCTTGACAAAAATGTCTCAAAAGAATAAAATGTGAAGGTACCAAAAGAAATTGCAAAAGGGAGGAGCGTCAATGAGAGATCATAAATCAGATAAAGCAGAACATGAGCATCGAATGCATGATCTGGCTCAGATGGATGAGGATACCAGGATGATCATTAATCTGCGGGATATCAGCCATGTTATGCGTGGCTTATATGAGGGGAAAGGAAGCCAGAAAGGAATTCTGATCATGTTAAGAGAGAGCGGTCCGGTTACTCAGCGTGAACTGACGGAGCGGCTGGGAATCCAGCCCGGTTCTGTCAGCGAAGTGATCGGAAAGCTGGAACATGCCGGCCTGATCCTGCGGACTCCCAGTGAATCAGACCGCAGGACCATGGATATCAGCCTTACAGAAGAGGGAGCCCGGCAGGCGGAAGAAGCGGCGGAGAACCGGAGACAGAGACATGTGGATATGTTTTCATGTCTTACGGCTGAGGAGAAGGAAGAGCTGCTGAGACTGCTGGAGAAGATCAATGAAGACTGGAGGCAGCGTTATCCATCAGCGGGAAAACACGGCCACGGGCGATGCCGGGGTGAGAAAAAGGGAAGGCATGGCGGCGGTCATATGAAACATGTGAAAAGCGGGGAATGACGGTATGTGGAAATATATCAGAAAGTATATAGTATTTGCCGTGATCGCCGCGTTATTCATGGTTGGTGAGGTTATGATGGACCTGCTCCAGCCCAGTCTGATGAACCGGATCGTGGATGAAGGCGTGCTGGGACTTGGCAGCGGCGGCACGGGAAATCTCCGCGTTATCTGGACACTGGGACTGGAGATGATCGCCCTCGTGCTGTTCGGAGGCTTCTGCGGTTCTATGAACAATGTCTTTGTGCATATGTCATCCCAGAATATCGGAAATGACATGAGAAAGGACTGTTTCCGCAATATCATGACATTTTCCTTTCAGCAGATTGACCGGTTCAGCACAGGCTCTCTGATAACGAGAGTGACGAATGACATTACCCAGGTCCAGACATTTGTGTCGCTCTTTGTACGCGGGCTGATCCGGACCTCTCTTCTGACGTTTGGAAGTATATTTTTCATGTTCCGGCTGGACTGGACATTCGGTCTGATCGTGCTGTGTGCATTCCCATTTCTGGTCGGATGTCTTGTATTCTGTATTGTAAAGGCGAATCCTCTTTTTACAAAGCTGCAGGCACGGCTGGATGAAGTGAACGGGATTATGCAGGAGGACGTCTCGGGAATCCGGATCATCAAGGCATGTGTGCGGGAAGTCTATGAGAAGTTCCGGTTTTCAAAGAAGAATGACGAATTAATTAAAACACAGCTCCGTGTTCTGGTCATATTTGCTTTTATGAACCCTGCTGTCAATGCAATGATGTACATAGTTGTAGCTGTCATTTTGCTGACCGGATCGTTTGAAGTGGGCGGAGGAGTGACTACGCCGGGAACGATCATGGCTGCGATCACATATACAACGCAGCTGCTCAACGGTATCCTGATGCTGACTATGATCTTCCAGAATATATCCAGAGGACTTGTATCCTGGAGAAGGATAAAGGAAGTACTTGATACGGAGCCTGAACTTAAAGACGGGCCGTTTGACGGAGAGACGGAGCTGCGCGGAGAAATCGAATTCAGAGATGTCTCTTTTGCATATCCGGGAAGCGACAAGATGATACTGGAACATGTGAGCCTGTCCATACACCGGGGAGAAACGGTCGCGGTTATGGGAGCAACCGGATGTGGAAAGAGTACGCTGGTAAATCTGATCCCCCGGTTTTACGATGTTACGTCAGGCGCAGTCCTTGTAGATGGAGTGGATGTGAGAGAATACAGGCAGGAAGCACTTCGCGGGAAGATCGGAACTGCACTGCAGAAAAGCGAGTTGTTCAGTCAGACGATAGCAGAAAATATTTCCTGGGGAAAACCGGATGCCACGGAGACAGAGATAAGAGACGCAGCTTCTGCTGCCAAGGCGGATGATTTCATTTCATCGGCGCAGAACGGATACGGGACGGTCGTCGCCGAGCGCGGCATGAGTCTGTCCGGCGGACAGAAACAGAGGATATCGATCGCGAGGACCATAATAAAAGGCGCAGAGATACTGATCTTTGATGACTCCACCAGTGCTCTTGATCTGAAGACAGAGGCGGATCTGCACCAGGCTCTGAAAAAAGTAAATCCTGAGAGCACGAAGATCATTATTGCCCAGCGGATCGCTTCCGCGCGGAGAGCGGACCGGATCATCGTGCTGAACAACGGATATGTTGACGACTGCGGAACCCATGAGGAGCTGTTGGAAAGATGCAGCACCTACCGGGATATTTATGATTCGCAGATGGGAGAGGAGGGTGAGAAAGTTGGCTGACGCTAAACTGGAAAACAGAAACATTCCCGGGATGAACAGACGGGAGAGATTTGCGGAAGCAGAGCATGCAGAAAACGCAGGCGCCGCCTTAAGACGGATCATCCGATACTTTTTTCACGAAAAGCTTCTGGTGCTGAGTATGTTTCTGACTGTCCTGTTCGGGACATTCTGCGGGATCTATGCGCCCAGTGTCCAGAGTGACGCGATCGACATCATCGCCGGGAGTGTGCAGGGAAATCTGGGAAGAACCCTGATCATTATGCTGGCTGCATATCTGCTGTACAGCGGCAGTCAGCTGCTGCAGGGGCTGTTAAGTGCGAGACTCAGCCAGTCCATTGTAAAAAAGATGCGGGAAGAACTGTTTGCCAAGATCGTTGATGTGCCGGTACGCTATCTGGATACTCACTCCCACGGGGACGTCATGAGCCGGATGACAAATGATATTGAGAATATATCTACAACGGTGTCCCAGTCGCTGCCCTCTCTTTTCTCCGGAGTTCTGACGATCATTGGTACTGCGGCAGTTATGATCTGGTATTGCTGGGAGCTTGCACTGCTCAGTCTTGTGACGGTATTTCTGACTGTGCTGGCAACGAAGATCCTGTCCAGAAGTATCCGGACCTTTTCGAGGAAAAGGCAGATGCTGCTGGGACAGCTGAACGGAACTGTAGAAGAGATGGTATCCGGTTACCGTACAGTATCGGCATACAATCATCAGGAGATCACAACGGCAGAGTTCTGTGAAACGGCAGATTCTCTGACCAGAGCAGGAATCAGAACGGATATTCTGAGCGGCATCATGGGTCCGATCATGAACTGTATCGGCAATATCGGATTTGTGATCATTGCGGCGTTTGGAGGTTATTTTTCTCTGAGCGGGCTCATATCAGTGGGAGTTATCTCGGCGTTTATCGTATATGCCAGACAGTTCAGCCGTCCGATCAATGAGATCGCGCAGGTATACGGTCAGCTGCAGACAGCTGTCGCAGGTGCAGAGCGTGTATTTGCGGTACTGGATGAAGCTGATGAGGATAAGAGCGGGGACGAGCTGGCGGAAGAAAAGTCAGCAGATATTATTTTCCGAAATGTAGGGTTCTCTTATGTTCCGGATCATCCGGTCATCCGGGACTTCAGCCTGACTGTGCCGTCTGGAAAAAAGGTAGCTCTCGTGGGGGCTACGGGAAGCGGAAAGACCACAATTGTAAATCTTCTCATGAGATTCTACGATATTGACAGCGGCAGCATCTGCATCAATCAGCAGGATATAAAGGATATCTCGCGGGACAGCCTGCGGAAGAATGTGGCCATCGTACTGCAGGATACGGTCCTCTTTACAGATACGATACGAAATAATCTGAAATATGGAAATGCAGATGCCACAGAAGAAGAGATAGAAAAAGCGGTGAAGATGAGCCGGTGCGGGGATATGCTCCGCAGTCTTCCGGAAGGACTTGATACAGTGCTTACCGGATCAGGGGAGAATATCAGTCAGGGACAGAGACAGCTGCTGGCGATCGCCCGGGCATTTGTGGCAGATCCGAAGATCCTGATCCTGGATGAGGCTACATCCAATGTGGATACGAGGACAGAGAAGGCCATCCAGGACGCCATGCAGATGATCATGAAGAACCGCACCAGTATTGTGATCGCTCACCGTCTGTCTACCATACGGGATTCGGATGTGATCGTGGTCATGGATCATGGAAGGATCGTTGAAAGCGGCAGCCACAGTGAGCTGCTGGAACGGAAAGGAAAGTACTATGAACTGTACATGACCCAGTACGCGGGATTTGCCACATAACAGGACGGCAGATGAACCGGACGGAGTGTGCAGTAAGGATCAGGAGCAGGAAAGGCTGACATCATATCAGTTCAATCCGGCTCCTTGTTTTTTTTCATCAGCCCAGTTCCGTCCAGTCCGTGAAGGATCAGGCGGGTGGCAAGTGGAACCATCTCTTCAATGGGAATACGCTGCCCGTTCATTTCCCACTGGCGGTAGATCACTCCCAGGCAGACAGAAAAGTACGTGATGATCAGACTGCTCTCGAACTGGTTGTAATCTGGAAGAGATTCATATTTCTGGAAATAATGCTCCCGGATCAGATCTGATGGAGTAGTCTCGTCGGGATAGTGTCCCTTTGCCGAAAGAATCTTTTTATCAACCGCATCCAGAGAAGCCATGATCTGGAAACTGTGCCGGATGATCTCCTCCACGTCATCCGGAAAACTGGTTTCTGCGATCATCTGGAAGGTGGGAGACATGATCTCCAGCTGGAGTGAGGAAAGCAGATGATCCAGTGAAGAGTAATGCAGATAGAAGGTTTTACGGTTGATCTGCGCCCGCTCGGTCAGTTCTTTGATCGATATTTTAGAATAATCGGTTTCCGCTATCATTTCCCGGAATGTATCACGGATGATCTTTTCATTTTTTCTGTAACGAAGATCCTGCTTTTGCGACTGGCTCATTTTGAAATCTCCTTAGACTTACGTATCTGTCTGATATCCGCAGACAGTATGGATGAGGTGTTCAGTGGTCAAGTGATAGATAAATTTAATACACATATTCTGAAAAATGTGTATTAAACCACAGAATACCATATATGCCCATTGTGCCCGAAACATATTTTTATTATAATACCTAATCGGAGAACAATCAACGGGTGGATATTAATCCTCTCGTGTGAAATATCTGATACATATTTTGTTTCTGCGGCATGACCGCAGGAAGGTGGATAAACGTAACAGAGTTTTTTACAGGAGGCGTATCATCATGAAGTTTCGTTATATTACAATTGAAAGAGAATACGGAAGCGGGGGAACGAAGATTGCCCGCAGGCTGGCGGAGGTTACCGGCAAGCCGTGCTACGGAGAAGAAATCATGGAGGCAGTGGCAAAAAAGAGAGGAATCCCGGCGGACCGTGTGGACCAGTATGAAGAGAAAGCTACAGGAAGTCTTCTCTATACCATGTTTGTCATGAGCCGTGTGCAGGCAGGCGAGCCGGAGATGCTGACAGAGGAAGGCAAGATCTTCCTGGATCAGCAGCTGGAGATCAGACGGCTTGCAACAGAGGGGCCGGCAATCTTTCTGGGACACTGCGCGTCAGAAGCTCTCAGAGAGCAGAAAGGCGTTATCAAAGTATTCATCCGTTCCAGCAGTGAGGATGATATCAAGAAAAGGATTAAAGAAGATTACGGGATCGCAGAGGACAATATCGAGACCACACGCAGATATTACAACAAAAAACGTGGAAGCTACTACCGGGCAAATACCGGAAAAGAGTGGAAAGATCTGAAAAACTACGACCTGGTCCTGGATTCTGCAAGACTGGGCATCGATGGATGCGTGAACGTGCTGAAGGGGCTGTTCGAGTAGACCGGGGGGTACATAGAAGAAATCGATATTTATAAAAGGATTCAGTATATTCTGTACAGAGAGATATATAAAGCTGTCGGATAGGAGATAAGAGATGCTCCATCCGGCAGCTTTTTAGTGTGCCCGCCGGGGCAATACAGCTCCGCTATGGCGGCAGTTTGAGAACGAATGAACAGCCGCCGCTCCCTCTTGACGTGCAGAAAAGAAGAGAGTAAGATATCCAATGCAAAAATGTATGGGGAGGGACGGACTTTGAAAAGAAACAAATATGAAATAGATATGTGCAACGGCTCCATCATGGATAAACTGATCTCTTTTTCACTTCCGCTGATGCTTTCCAGTATCCTGCAGCTTATGTTCAATGCAGTGGATATCATCGTTGTGGGGCGGTTCAGCGGGAGCCAGGCGCTGGCAGCGGTGGGATCCACTACAGCACTGATCAATATTTTTACCAACCTGTTTATCGGTATCTCTCTGGGGGCCAATGTCCTGGCAGCTCATTACTATGCAGCCGGAAGAGACAAAGAGATGTCGGAAGCGGTACATACGGCTATTACGCTGGCGCTGATCAGCGGGATCATCATGGCGTTTGTGGGAGCGGCAGCTTCCAGGCTGGCGCTGGAACTGATGGATACGCCGGCAAATGTGATCGATTTGTCAGTGACTTATATGAGGATATATTTTATGGGCATGCCTTTCTTCATGCTCTATAACTATGGAGCGGCGATCCTGAGAGCCGTAGGAGATACGAAGAGACCTCTGATATTCCTTGCTGTGGCGGGAATGGCAAATGTTGTGCTGGATTTGCTGCTTGTCATTGTGATCCCGCTTGGCGTTGCCGGAGTCGCAATCGGAACAGTGACGTCTCAGTTTGTCTCATGTATCCTTGTTTTATGGTGTCTCCACAGGACAGAGGGAAGCTATCAGCTCCGCTTTTCCAGACTTACGATAAAGTGGACATATCTGAAACGGATTTTCCAGGTTGGGATACCCGCCGGGATCCAGAGTACAGTGATCAACTTTTCCAATGCCATGCTGCAGTCGTCCGTCAATTCCTTCGGTTCTACGGCTATGGCGGGGTATACGGCGGCCAATAATATCCTGGGCTTTCTGTACGTGGCGGTCAACGCAGTCACGCAGGCATGCATGAGCTTCACCAGTCAGAATTACAGTGTGGGTAAACAGAAGCGTATGGACAGAGTCCTTGCAGACTGTATGATCCTGTCCGCGGGAGTAGCGGTCGTGCTGGGTGTGGGAGCCTATGTATTCGGATCACGGCTCCTGGGAATCTATACCTCAGAGGCGGATGTGATCCAGTGCGGACTGGAGATCCTGTCTATTACTACAGTTCCCTACTTCCTCTGCGGCATCATGGATCTGATCCCGGGTGCACTGAGAGGAATGGGGCACTCCGGGGTGCCTATGGTGCTGTCCGTTATCGGAACCGTGGGGACCAGGATCCTGTGGATCTATGTGTTCTTTCCGCAGCACAGATCCCTGTACTTCCTGTTTATCTCCTATCCGGCTTCCTGGATCGCCACGATACTCATGCAGGCGGTATGCTTCTATTTTGTGAGGAGAAAATGTGTGAGACAGATGAAGGCCGAAGTATAGGGAGTAAAAATATCATTACATGGGTCTTCCCTTTTCCGGAAAAATCTGTTAGAATATATCTTCGTTCAGGATTAAGGCAGTGCAGAAGCACTGTGCGGAAAAGAATTTCCATTTCAGATTCAGAAAACAGACAGAGAGATGAAAGAAGAATATATAGGCAGAAGCCTGTTGTATGTATCAGAAGATGCGTACGGCAGGCTTCTCTTATTGTACGACATGAGGTGAATGACATGGATACAGCAGTTCAGAGAGATTATTATAGAGAGACAGGAACGGTAAAAAAGAGGATCGAAAACTACTGGAACGGAAGATCTGAAAGTTTTATGGAGCAGCGGGAGGAAGAGCTGCACAGCGGACAGCATCAGATCTGGGCGGAGGAGCTTCTTTCCCATCTTAATGGAAGGACCGGACTTAAGATCCTGGATGTGGGATGCGGATGCGGCTTTTTCTCCATGATACTGGCGGAATCCGGACACGATGTGACAGGCATTGATCTGACGGAGGGGATGATCGTAAGAGGAAGGCAGTTGGCGGAGAAGTACGGGATCCGTGCGGAATTTTACCAGATGGATGCTGAGAAACCGGAGTTCCCGGATGAGACATTTGACGTGATCGTGAGCAGGAACCTTACCTGGACGCTCCCTCATCCTGCAGAGGCTTATGAGCAGTGGCTGCGGGTACTGAAGCCGGGCGGTATTCTTTTAAACTATGATGCGGAGCATGCCAGATATCATATGAGCAGCGGCCTGGAAGGAGAGGAGGCCCACAGGATGCTCTCTCAGGGGCAGATGGATGAGTGTATGAGAATATATCATCTGCTTCCTGTCAGCAGCTGGAAGAGGCCGGACTGGGACGTCTTTTTCCTGAAGCAGGCGGGATGTGCTGAAGTTACTGCCGATACCAGGATAGGGAAACGGCTGTTCCCTCATGACGATCAGTTCCGCACTCCTTACCCGGTTTTCCGGATCAAGGCGGTAAAAGGCGGGGAATCAGACTGATATGAGAAAGAGTGACAGAAGAGATATGGGAAAGGTCGGCAGACAGGGAAAAAGAAGAAAAGCCGGATATTGGAGCAGCGGAAGAAGCAGCCGGAACATATGGAGATACATTATAAGACGGCTGCTGCTCCTGATCCCTGTTCTGTTCGGAATCACATTCCTTTCCTTTGCGGTAATACAGCTGGCAGGAAGTGATGCCGTACTGCAGAAGGCAGACGCCGCGGGGCTCACCCTCTCTCAGGAGGTGATCGAAGCGCAGAGAGCCGAGCTGGGGCTGGACCGCCCATTCCTGATCCAGTATCTTAGCTGGCTGGGCGATTTCCTGAGAGGAGATCTTGGAGTAAGTTATGTGACCGGAAACGATGTGTTTTCAACATTTGTCTCCAGACTGCCGGCCACGCTGCTCCTGACCGGTATGGCTGTGCTCCTGACAGTGGCGGTCTCTGTACCGCTGGGAATCCTTGCCGCGGTCAGGCAGAACCGGTTTACAGATTATCTGATCCGCGTATCAAGCTTTATCGGGAACAGCCTGCCGAACTTTCTGGTGGCTATCATTCTGATGTATCTGTTTTCTATCCGTTTTCCCGTATTTCCGGTTGTCTCCGATGGAGCCGGACTGAAGAGCGCAGTGCTTCCGGCAGTTACCCTTGCAATTGCCATGTCGTCGAAATATGTGCGGCAGGTAAGGGCGGCAGTGCTGGATGAGCTGGGGCAGGAGTATGTGCTGGGAGAGAAGGCAAGAGGGATCCGCTTTTCCGCTACCTTATGGAAAAGTGTGATGCGTGCCTGTCTTGTGACGATCCTGACGCTTCTGGCCCTGTCTGTGGGAAGCCTTCTGGGAGGAACTGCTGTAGTGGAAACGATCTTCATGTGGGACGGGGTAGGCAAACTGGCGGCAGACGCGATCCAGATGCGGGATTATCCTCTCATCCAGGCATATGTGGTCTGGATGGCGGTTATTTACGTGGGGATCAATCTGGTGACAGACATTCTGTATCATATACTGGATCCCAGGATCCGCCTGGGAGGTGAAGAAGTGTGAAAGGGATAAGGAACAACCGTATAAAAGCAAAGCTGATCCTGTTTTCTGTGCTGGTCCTCCTGCTCCTGCTTGCGGCGGCATTTGCCGGACAGATCAGTCCCTATAATCCGAATCAGCAGAATTATGAGATCGCACTGGATCCCCCCTCTGCTTCCCATCCTTTCGGCACAGACCGGTACGGGAGAGATATGCTTTCGCGTGTGCTGGCCGGCGGGCGGACCAGCATCTTTTCCGCACTGGCCCTTACAGCAGTTATCACAGTGACGGGAACCGCTGTGGGAGTGATCTGTGGCTACTGCGGGAAGGTGATCGATGCAGTGCTTATGCGGATCGCCGATATCTGTCTGGCCTTCCCGGGGCTGGTATCAGCTCTGGCGATCGCCGCCGTACTGAATGGAGGAACGGTAAATGCAGTGATCGCTCTCGCAGTCGTAAGCTGGCCGAAATATGCAAGGATTGCCAGGAGCCGGACCCTTGCGGTAAAGAGCTCCGATTATATTGCCGCTGCATATCTGGCCGGAGATAAACCGATGCAGATCATTTTCCGGCATATCCTTCCCAATATTGCGGGGCAGGTCCTTGTGACGGCAGTGTTGGATATCGGAACGATGATGATGGAGATAGCAGCCCTCTCTTTCCTTGGACTTGGAGCGAAGCCCCCTGCGGCAGAATGGGGAAGTATGATCAGCGAAGGCAGAAGTATGTTTCAGCTCTATCCCTGGCTGGTCCTGGCGCCGGGTCTGGGGATATTTGTATCAGTAATGTTATTCAATCTGCTGGGGGACACCGTGCGGGACTACATGGATCCCCACAGCAGACAGAGAGGATAAGAAAGAAAATAATGAAAACAAAAACGATAAGAAGACGAAAGAAACGGATCTTCTCGCTTCTCCTGGTGCTGTTGACTGTCTGTATGACAGGGTGCGGCGGCCAGGCAGGAGATCAGAAGGAGATTCAGACAGATACGGGGACAGGGGAAGAAGGAGAATATAAAACTTTTGTCCTGGGTGATACGACTTTTAACGCTGAAAATGGAGAAGAGGATATCAATCCCCACAATGAAAACGGCGGATGGGCGTGTATCCGATATGGCGTGGGTGAAACGCTTTTCCGGTTCAACGACAATATGGAGATTGAACTATGGCTGGCGAAAAGCTATGAAAATCTGGATGAGCTGACCTGGAAGATTACGCTTCAGGAGGGGATTCGTTTTACAAGCGGGCGGGAAATGGATGCCGAAGCGGTGAAAGAGTGCCTGGAGGCTCTGATATCAGAACATGCCCGTGCCGCCGGCGATCTTCATATTGCAGAGATAGCGGCGGAAGGAATGGAGCTGACTATACGGACAGAAATACCGGTCCCTGCTCTGATCAATTATCTTGCGGATCCCTATGGCTGTATCTATGATGTTCAGGCGGGAGTTACAGAGGATGGGATCGTTCAGGGAACCGGTCCGTACAAGGCGGTCTCTCTTACGGCGGATACAGGAGTCGTGCTGGAGAAGAATGTAGAGTACTGGAACGGAGATCCGAAGATCGATCAGATCACCGTAAGGACAATTTCAGACGGGGATACGCTGGCCATGGCGCTGCAGTCCGGTGAGATCGATGCGGCATACGGACTGCCCTATGCAAGTTATCCCCTATTTGAAAATGACAGGTATACATTTACCGGGTGCGCCACCAGCAGAGTATTCTTCGGCGCCATGAACTTTGAGAGCGAGATCACCGGCGACCCGGCTGTGCGGAAGGCCATCGCCATGGGCATTGATAAGGAGGGCTTTGTAGAGACACTTCTGGGCGGGAACGGATATCCTGCGGCAGGAGTCTATCCGGACAGCTTTTCCTTTGGCGGGGACGCCGTCACTGCGGAGACTTATGATCCGGAGGGGGCGAAAGCAGTGCTGGAAGAGGCCGGCTGGACGGATACGGACGGCGACGGCGTCAGGGAGAAGGACGGCACACCGCTTGTGCTGCGCTGGCTGACATATCCCAGCCGTCAGGAACTTTCCCTGCTGGCAGAGTCGGCCCAGGCCACCCTCGGGGAGATCGGATTTCAGGTGGAGATAAACAGTACGGCAAATCATAACAGCATCCGGGCGGACAGAACTGCCTGGGATGTCTACTTTAGCGCTATGGTCACGGCACCCACCGGCGATCCGGAATATTTCTTCACCTATCACTGTCTGGACAGCTCGGACAGCAATGACGGGCATTATCACAGCGACAAACTGGAGCAGCTGGCACAGGAGATGTCTCAGACATTTGACACGGACAGGCGCGGAGAACTGGCTGTGGAGATGCAGCAGACCATTCTGGATGACAATGCATACGTGTTCTGCTCTCATCTTCGTATGAGCATGGCGGCGAGGGCAGGCGTTACGGGACTTGCAGCGCATCCCTGTGATTATTATGAGATTATGGCGGATCTGGATGTGGAGCAGGAATAGTACCTTCCGGACCGGGAAAAGGAGAGAATGGAATGGACAAACTACTGTCTTATGATAAGGTTGAAATCAGCTATGGCGGAAAAACAGTGGTCAGAGACGTCAGCTTCTCACTGGAACCGGGTGAGATCCTCGGGATCGTGGGAGAGTCCGGAAGCGGGAAAAGCAGTGTCATCCGGGCCGCCGCAGGCATTCTCGGAACAGCAGGAAAAGTTTCAAAAGGAGACATCTCGTTTCAGGGCAGCAGTCTGCTGGATCTGCCGGAAAAAGAGCTGAGGAAGATCAGAGGAGCACAGATCGGCATGATCTTCCAGAATGCTGCAGCGTCGCTGTGTCCTGTCCGCACCATCGGCGATCAGATCTGTGAGTGCATGTCTGCCCACAGGAAGATGACAAAAGGCGAAACAAGAGAAAGAGCAGGGGAACTCTTTCGCAGACTGGGACTGCCGGATACGGAGCGGATCCTGGACAGCTATCCATTCGAACTGTCCGGTGGCATGAACCAGCGGGTGGGAATTGCCGCGGCAATGCTGCTGGATCCTGCTCTGATCCTGGCGGATGAGCCCACCAGCGCGCTGGATGTGACGTCGCAGAGAAAGGTACTGGAAGAGATGTGTACGCTTAGGGAAGTCTACGGTACGGCCATTATACTGGTGACTCACAATATGGGAGTACTCTCCGCCCTGGCGGATACGGTACTGGTCCTCAGACAAGGCAGGATCGAGGAATACGGCGGCGCTGAGCAGGTGCTGAATCATCCCCGGGCAGAATATACGAAGGAACTGCTGGCAGCAGTGCCAAGACTGAAGAGAGTGCAGAGGAGGATGTAGATGGAACCTTTGCTGGAAGTAAAAGATCTTACAGTAAACTTTACAGGAAGGACCGGCAGGGGCCGACTGAGAAAAAACGAAGAAGGAAAAGCCGGAGATATGGAACGCATGGTGTACAGGCAGGGAGAAAAGGCGTTTACGGCAGTAGATTCTGTCAGCTTCCGGCTGTATCCGCATGAGGTGATCGGTATCGTCGGCGAGTCCGGATCCGGAAAAAGCACGGTGGCAAGGGCTGTTACCCGGCTTCTGGACGTGTCTTCCGGGGAGATATTCCTGAACGGCAGAGAAATAACCCAGGCAAAGGGAAGTGCGCGCCGAGAGATTTACCGCAGGATCCAGATGGTGTTTCAGTCTCCTGCAGCTTCCTTTGATCCCAGGAGGAAGCTGGGCGACAGCATCGGCGAGAGCCTGAAGAACAGCGGTATGCCGGGAAGGGAGATCCGGGAAGAAGTAAACCGGCTGCTGCGGCAGTGCGGTCTTCCGGAGGAGTATATGGACAGATATCCCCATGAAGTCAGCGGCGGGGAATGTCAGAGAGCGGCGATCGCCAGGGCTCTGGCCATCCGTCCGGAAATCCTGGTCTGCGATGAGGCCACCAGCGCTCTGGATGTGATCGTACAGAAGCAGATCATGGATCTGCTGGCAGAGCTGAAAGAAGAATACGGCATGTCCTATCTGTTTATCAGTCATGATCTGGCCCTTGTGCAGGATTTCTGCGACCGGGTGATCGTCATGTATAATGGCAAGGTTGCGGAAGAGGGGAAAACGGATGAGGTGATCATGAATCCGCGGAATGCATATACAAGGAGGATGATCGAGGCTGGATTGAATATATCAGATGTGGGATGACTCCCGCCTCTATAGGCGGTGAGTGACAAATCAGTATCAGTGGCGGGTGTCAATCCCCCATCTGATATACGCTCCGCGAGGCTGCGCAGGGATTCGGAGATGTATTATG
>DXCZ01000080.1 GCA_019115765.1 Candidatus Mediterraneibacter stercoripullorum
ATAATACATCTCCGAATCCCTGCGCAGCCTCGCGGAGCGTATATCAGATGGGGGATTGACACCCGCCACTGATACTGATTTGTCACTCACCGCCTATAGAGGCGGGAGTCATCCCACATCTGATATAATGCCGGCCGTCAATCTCGATCTTCCCGGCTCCGGTCTCGGTCTGGATATAATGATAATAGGGGTAGCCGCCGGGCCGGATGACCCGGTCCTGTTGCCATCCGTTTCCGAGAGAATCAAATGTAAATGGTTCACTGACAGGAGTATTCCTGAATATGATCGACATAACATATCACCTGTTTCGAAATATTATATTCTTTAGCTTAACATATCATACATCTGTCTGTCTATTTCCTTTATAATATTCTCTAAAGCAGCCATTGAACAGATGCTTCTAATGTTCTATCAGTTCTATGGTTTTCGGCCGCAGGGGGGAAAACCGGAACATCACAGAGAACAACAGGAATGAAAGGAGAAAACTGGAAATGAAAGAATTTGATCACAGAAAGGTGAAAGATCCGGAATATTTCCGCGACGGGAGGCTGGATGCACATTCAGATCATATATGTTATGCTTCACCGGAGGAGGCGGACATAAAGGAAAGCAGCTTCCGGGAAAGCCTGAACGGGCTCTGGAAGTTTCACTATGGGAGAAACTATGACAGTACCATACCGGGATTTGAAAAAGAGGAGTACGACTGCCATTTCTGGGATGATATCCGTGTGCCTGCTCATATCCAGATGGAAGGATATGATGCTCCCCAGTATGCTAATACCCAGTATCCATGGGAGGGGCATGAGGAAATCTGTCCGGGAGAGATCCCGGAGAAGTTCAATCCGGTAGCGAGTTATGTGAAGTATTTCCATGTACCGGAGCGGATGAAGGGTAAGAGGCTGTTCCTGTCTGTCCAGGGCGCCGAAAGTGGGATGGCTCTCTGGCTGAACGGCCGGTTCCTGGGATACAGCGAGGATACATTTACGCCATCTGAGTTCGAACTCACAGAATATGTGAAAGACGGGGAAAACAAGCTTGCTGTCCAGGTATTCAAGTGGACATCGGGAAGCTGGTGCGAGGATCAGGATTTCTTCCGGTTCTCAGGAATATACCGGGATGTATACCTGTATACAATACCGGATGTTCACATCAGGGACATGAGGATCCGCGCGCTGCCGGATGAGACGCTGGAGAGAGCATCTCTGGAACTGGAGACAGAGACCTTGGGAACAGGTACAGCCCGGATCACTTTGTCATATAAAGGAACTGTCTGTGTGAAGGATGAAAAAAAACTGAACGGCAGTGATACTTTTACATGGGAGATTGACAGGCCGGCTCTCTGGAGCGCCGAGGATCCGCATCTCTATGATCTGACCGTCGAAGTATATGATGAGAGACATGTTCTCCAGGAGGTGATCCCTGAGAAGGTGGGATTCCGCCGGTTTGAGATGAAGGAAAGGATCATGACGCTGAATGGCAGAAGAATCGTATTCCGCGGAGTGAACCGCCACGAGTTCAGTTCTGTTTCCGGGCGTTGTGTATCAGAAGAGGAACTGATCCGGGATCTGAAGACGATGAAACAAAATAATATCAATGCCATCCGAACCTGCCATTATCCGAACGGATCGCTGCTGTACCGACTGTGTGACGAGCTGGGTCTTTATCTGATCGATGAGACCAATCTGGAAACTCACGGCAGCTGGGATACGGTGAGTGCATCCGGTGATATCTCCGGAGTAGTGCCCTGCGACAGACCAGAGTGGCTGGGAATGGTGCTGGACCGTGCCGAGTCCATGTATCAGAGAGATAAAAACCATCCGTCTATCCTGATCTGGTCCTGCGGCAACGAGTCGTACGGTGGCAAAGACATTTACGAGATGTCGCAGTTCTTCCACAGGGAAGATCCCTTCCGTCTAGTACACTATGAAGGTGTCTTCCATGACAGACGCTATAACGACACAAGCGATATGGAGAGCCAGATGTATCCGTCCGTGGAATTGATCAAGGCATTTCTGGCGGAGAACCGTGATAAACCATTCATCTGCTGTGAATATACTCACGCGATGGGAAATTCCTGCGGCGCCATGCACAAATATACGGATCTGACAGATACAGAGCCCCTGTATCAGGGTGGATTTATATGGGATTATATCGATCAGACCCTTTATAAGAAGGACCGCTATGGGAGAGAGTACCAGGCCTACGGAGGCGATTTTGGCGACCGTCCCACAGACTATGAGTTCAGTGCAAACGGTATTGTCTATGGAGGAGACAGAAAGCCTTCCCCAAAGATGCAGGAGGTCAAGTTCAATTATCAGAGTATTACTGCCAGAGTTTTCCGTGATAAGGTGTGTGTGATCAACAAGAACCTTTTTACAGGCACGGATTCTTTCCAGTGTGTAGTGACAGTGAACAGAAACGGGAAGCAGATACGCAGCATAAATATGGAGACTGCAGTCGAGCCTCTCTGTGAGAAAACCTATGCGCTCCCCCTGCCTGAGGAAACGCTTCCGGGTGAGTATACAGTTACGGTATCTTTCCGGTTGAAGGAAGACACACTCTGGGCAGAAGCGGGGCATGAGATTGCCTTTGGACAGTACATATATAAGGTAGAAAAAGAGAGTATGACAGAGAGGATCGAAGAAAATAGCGGCAGTATCCAGGTGATCAGAAGCGCACACAATACGGGAGTGCGGGGAAGTCATTTTGAAGTCATGTTTTCAAATCTGAATGGCGGACTGGTTTCCTATAAATATGGCGGAACAGAGATGCTGGAGGCCATCCCGAAGCCCAACTTCTGGAGGGCGCCGACAGACAATGATAATGGAAGCCTGATGCCTGCGCGCTGCGCCCAGTGGAAGATCGCCAGTCTGTATCTGTCCCACAAGGATCACAGGGACTATGCAGATGTACCGGTGAGGATGCCAGTATTGGAGGAGCGGGAGAATTCAGCTCTTATTACATATTCTTATATTATGCCGACCAGCCCGGTGACAGAATGTACACTTTCGTATGAAGTGTTCGGAGACGGAAGGGTGAAGACCACGCTGACTTATGATCCGGTGAAAGAGCTCGGAGATATACCGGAGTTCGGTGTCCTCTTTAAACTCAGCGCAGATTATGACCATCTGGAATGGTACGGCATGGGGCCGTCGGAGACCTATGCGGACCGGCAGAGGGGGGCAAAGCTTGGGATCTACCGCAATCTTGTGAAGGATAACATGGCCTCCTATATCGTGCCCCAGGAGTGCGGAGCGAAGGCCGGCGTCAGGTACGCGAAAGTAACAGACCGCAGGGGAAGAGGAATGCTCTTTGAGATGGATGAGAAGAGCGGCCCCATGATGTTTTCTGCTCTTCCCTGGACACCCCATGAGGTCGAGAACGCAAGACACCCCTTCGAACTGCCGGAAGTGCATTATACCGTAGTGCGTGCAGCTCTCGGACAGATGGGGGTCGGAGGAGATGACAGCTGGGGGGCCAGAACACATCCGGAATACCTGTTGGATTCAGACAGAGAATTGGTGTTTGTATTTTCTTTTCGTGGGATTTAGGGGGTTGTACAGAAAAGACAATGCTTTCCCTGGCAAGAGGTCAGCTGTTTTATGGAAAATTAATATAAAAATATTGAAAACCACTTCTGAATTGTATGAAATAACGGCAAAAATTGAAAAATATTGCAGATTTATATGTCTAATTAACAATATATATAAAAAACAAAACAATAAAGTGATTGAAAACATAATCCGCAGTGGAATATAATTAGTTTAACAAATTTCAGAAGGAGGATACGATATGAAAAAGAAAGTTCTTAGTGTTCTGCTTGCAGCAGCGATGGTCATGAGTCTGGCGGCATGCGGAAGCGACGGCGGCGGAAGCAGCACCAGTGGAGATGACAGCAGTTCCGGTGGCGGAGAGTATGACGGCGTAGAGCTTACATACTGGTCCATGTGGACAAACACGGAGCCCCAGGGGAAGGTGCTTCAGGAGGCTGTTGATGCATGGATGGCAGAGACCGGCGCGAAAGTTACGATTGAGTGGAAAGGCCGTGACATCAAGAACATCCTTGCTTCATCACTTGAGGCAAATGACAAGATTGACCTGTTCGAGGATGATTACAACAGAATCACTCACAACCTTTACAAGTATGTTGCAGATCTGACAGACCTTGCTGATGCAAACGGATATGCGGATCAGAGCTTCCAGGTGTTCAATGACCAGGCTATTGCGTGGGTTGATGAGGCAAACGAAGGAAGTGAAGGAGACGGTTTCCTTCCCTGCATAACAGAGCAGCCGCAGGCAGGCGGTGTGTTCTATAACGCAGATATTTTCGCAGATGCAGGTGTAGAAGCTCCGACTACATGGGCCGAAATGTTAGATGTATGCCAGAAGCTGAAAGATGCAGGATATGCTCCGATGGCTCTTGACAGCACATACGCTCCGTTCTTCTTCGGCTATCACCTTGCAAGATACATCGGACAGGACACAACAGCAACCCTTGCAAAAGAAGGCGGCTGGAGTGCAAATCCGGGTGTTGCACAGGCGGCGGACGATATGATCGAGTTCGTGAAAGCAGGATATCTTGTAGACGGCGCTCCGGACGAGTATCCGAACAGCCAGAATAAGATGGCTCTTGGTGATCCTCAGGCAGCAATGGTTGTTTGTGCGAACTACGTTACTGCAGAGGTAAATAACGTGGCGACAAGCAATGGCGCAGACGAAGACGCAGCACTCAACTGGGGCCTGTTCAATTATCCGTCAGTTGATGGAGCAGCAGAGGGTGTAGATCAGACTGCAGCTTATGCAGGTGCGAACTCTATTGCAATTACAAATTACAGTGAGAATCAGGAAGCAGCGTTTGATCTTGCTACATTTATCACAAGCGGCGAGTATGACCAGAAGATGGCTGACACAGCAAGCCAGATCCCGGCTGATCCGTCTAACAAGGCACCGGAATCTCAGAACGGAACAGTTGAGGTTCTTAATGCAGCTACTTCTCCGCTGACATGGAACATGGGTCTGAATGAGAATGGTGACCTTATGTCATCAATCCAGGAGATCGTAGTAAAACTGTATGAGGGCGAATATGCTACAGGTGCAGATTTTGCAGCAGCTCTTGATGCTTTATATTAAGATTTGATTTACTGATCGGAGGTGGCGCTGTGATAAGCGTCACCTCGTTTCATGAGAGAGGTTAATAGGGTATGAAAAAAAACAGAGGATTTATAGTAGCATTTGTTACTCCCTGTGCACTGAGCCTGATCATTATGTATTTATATCCGGTGCTTCGAACGGTCATCATGAGCTTTTTCGGGATCGAGAGTGTGACGGCAAGTGTATCCGAATGGTCCTTTAACGGAGTGGCAAATTATGTTAAGATTTTCGGAAGCCCCACTTTCCAGAGAGCTATGACAAACATGCTGCTGATCTGGCTGGTCGGAGGCATAATTGTTCTTGCATTTGCTCTTCTTTTTGCGGTTATCCTGACAAGCGGCATCCGATTCAAGAAATTTTTCCGCGCGGCTATCTATCTGCCGAACATTATCAGTGCAGTTGCTCTGGCAACTATGTGGATCCAGTATATTTACAATCAGGATTATGGTCTTTTGAACCAGTTCCTTGGACTGTTTGGCCTTGAAGGCAAGAACTGGCTGGGAACAGATATGAAGTTCTGGGCTATGCTTTTTGCATTCTGCTTTGGAGCAGTAGGTTACTATATGCTGATCTTTATCAGCGGTATCGAGCGTATTCCGGCTGATCTGTATGAAGCGGCAACAATTGATGGTGCCAATAAAGTTCAGCAATTTTACAGCATGACGCTTCCGCTGTTGAAGAGTATCTTTAAAACAAACATTACTTTCTGGAGCGTGAACTGTATCACCTTCTTTCTGTGGTCAAAGATGTTTGCGCCGGTAAGTACAGAGGCTGCGACAATTGTACCGGTTGTATATTTGTATGATACGGTGTTTGGTACAACAGGAAATGTCAGCAGAGATGCTGGTGCCGGAGCGGCTATCGGTGTTACACTGGCTATCTTTGTAGCGATTATCTATTTTGTGATGAATAAGCTGCTCAAAGATGACGATCTGGAATTCTAAAACAGAAAAGGGGTGAGAAAATGGCTAAGAATAAAGACAAAGTAGTATATAAAGAAAAAATCAACTGGAAGCGCGAAGCAGCACTCCTTCCCGGTTATTTGCTTGTGCTTGTATGGATTATATTTACGGCGATATTCTTGATATGGATTCTTGGAGCGAGTCTCTCTACTTCCAAAGAGATCTTTACCGGATCTGTGTTCAAGTTTGAATCGGGATTCCATTTTGAAAACTATATTAATGCATGGAACAGCAGTAATGTGTCGGTGTTCTTTATGAACTCCCTTCTGTATTCGATCGTAACTTGTGCTGTTGTTATCCTTATTGCAGCGCCGGCCGCATATGTGCTGTCCAGGTATACATTCCTTGGAAACAAGCCGATCAAGACAAGCTTGATCCTTGCGATGAGTATTCCGGAAGTTATGATTATCATGCCGATCTATTCTCTGACTACACAATTTCAGATCAGAGGGCGCATCCTGCTGATAATCCTGTATATCTTTATCCGTGTGCCGTTTACAACGACATATCTGTTGAACTTTTTCGCCAGCCTGTCGAGAAGTTATGAAGAGGCGGCTGCGATTGATGGATGTTCACCGGCAAAGACTTTCTGGCAGATCATGCTGCCGCTTGTACAGCCAGCAATCGTTACAGTTACAATCTTCAATTTCCTGAGTGTATGGAACGAATTCTTTATGGCACTCATCTTCGCGACATCATCAGATATGACGCCGGTTGGTGTCGGACTTCTGCAGATTGTCAACAGTATGAAATATACTTACGATTACGGCGGATTGTTTGCAGCAGTTATTATCGTATTCCTGCCTACCTTCCTGCTTTACATCTTCCTGTCTGAGAAGATTATATCAGGTGTTACCGGCGGCGGTGTCAAAGGCTAGAAATTATATTATCAGAATATCGGGCTGGCGCAGTATACTGTACCAGCCCGTAAATGTAAAAGACACTATAGGATGTACTATTTGCAGGGCGTGAATACACGGCCTGGTAAGTTGAAAGGAGAAATATGGTGAAAGAGAATTCAGTTGGAAGAGTTACAATACCTACAGATGTAGATGTAGTACCGGAAACTCTGGAACTTTTAAAGAGATGGGGAGCAGACGCGATCAGGGACTGTGATGGAACAGATTATCCGGAAGAACTGAAAAGTGTGGATGCAAAAGTATACTCAACCTATTACACGACAAGAAAAGACAACGAGTGGGCGAAGGCAAATCCAGATGAGATCCAGCAGATGTATATTATGACTCCGTTCTATACTGCAGTAGAAAATGAGTTGTCCATTCATCTGATGAACCACCTGTATCCGGATATGCTGAAAGTAAATGACCATGATGATATTACAAGATGGTGGGAAGTGATTGACCGTACAACAGGTGAAGTAGTTCCGACAACTCAGTGGGTCTACAACAGTGAGACTGGCGATGTGACGATTCATGACGCTGTTCAGTTCCATGACTATACGGTCAGCTTCCTGGCATATATCATGTGGGATCCGGTCCACATGTACAATGCGGTAACAAATGGATGGACTAATTTTGAAAAACAGATCACATTTGATGTGCGCCAGCCGAAAACACATAAATATTCCATGGAGCGTCTGAGAAAGTTTATTGCCGAAAACCCTCATGTTGATGTGATCCGATATACTACATTTTTCCACCAGTTCACACTGATCTTTGACGAACTGGCACGGGAGAGATATGTAGACTGGTACGGCTATTCCGCATCCGTGAGCCCGTATATCCTGGAGCAGTTTGAACAGGAAGTGGGATATAAGTTCCGTCCGGAATTTATCATCGATCAGGGCTATATGAATAATCCGTACAGGATCCCGTCAAAAGAATTCCGTGATTTCCAGGCATTCCAGATGCGGGAAGTTGCGAAGCTGGCTAAGGAAATGGTGGATATCACTCATGAATGCGGCAAGGAGGCTATGATGTTCCTTGGCGATCACTGGATCGGTATGGAGCCATTTATGGACGAGTTCAAGACCATCGGACTGGATGCGGTAGTCGGAAGCGTTGGAAACGGAAGTACCCTTCGTCTGATCAGTGATATTGAGGGCGTGAAATATACAGAAGGACGTTTCCTTCCCTACTTCTTCCCGGATGTATTCCATGAAGGCGGAGACCCGGTGAAAGAAGCGAAGGTAAACTGGGTTACAGCAAGAAGGGCAATCCTCCGGAAGCCGATCGACCGGATCGGCTACGGCGGATATCTGAAGCTTGCGATGCAGTTCCCGGAATTTATCGACTATGTGGAAAGCGTATGCAACGAGTTCAGAACCCTTTATGACAATATCAAAGGCACCACTCCCTACTGCATCAAGAAAGTAGCAGTGCTGAACTGCTGGGGTAAGATGCGTGCATGGGGCAACCATATGGTTCATCATGCCATCTATCATAGAGAGACCGTTTCCTATGCGGGAATTATCGAAGCGCTGAGCGGTGCACCATTCGATGTGAAGTTCATCAGCTTTGACGATATCAGAGAAAATCCGTCGATTCTGGATGACTTTGATGTAATCATGAATATCGGTGATGCCGATACTGCCTATACAGGCGGCGATAACTGGACGGATGAGACGATTATTACTGCTGTAAAGCGGTTTATCTACAATGGCGGCGGATTTATCGGTGTGGGTGAGCCTGCAGCGCACCAGCATGAAGGACATTTCTTCCAGCTGGCTACAGTGATGGGCGTGGAGAAAGAACTTGGCTTTACCATGAATATGGATAAATACAACTGGGATGAGCATGATCACTTCATCAAAGAGGACTGCACGAAGGAGATTGACTTCGGAGAGGGCGAGAAGAACATCTATGCACTGGAAGGCGCCCAGATCCTTGTTCAGCGCAATAAAGAGGTTCAGATGGCTGTGAATGAGTTCGGAAAGGGACGCTGCGTATACATCAGCGGACTGCCCTACAGCTTTGAGAACAGCCGTGTCCTGTATCGTTCCATTATCTGGGCTTCTCACGATGAGGAGAACCTGCACAGATGGTTCAGCACCAACTTCAATGTGGAAGTACATGCTTATGTAAAGAACGGCAAGTACTGTGTTGTTAATAATACATATGAGCCTCAGAGTACTACTGTTTACAGAGGCGATGGTACAAGTTTCGATCTTGACCTGGATGCCAATGAGATCATCTGGTACGAGATCTGAATTGAGATAAATTAAATCGCCTAAAATTATAAACCAGCGGAAGCACCAGTAGAATATCCCATCGGCGCTTCCGCTGGTTTATGCTATATGTTTCATTTTTCAGCACATTCCTGTCGGAATTTGATCGGTGTTGTTCCGTATTTCTTTTTGAAGATCTGAGTGAAATAGGACTGGCTGGAAAATCCTGTAGTGGAGGAAATATCCGATACAGAATAATCAGTCTCCTTTAACAGACGGCAGGCTGTCTCCAGTCTTCGCTCATTCAGATACTGGATTGGCGACAGCCCGGTATATTTGGTAAAGGAATGAGCCATATAATATTTATTCATATGCGTCAGCCTGGTCAGAGAATCAAGAGTAATATGCTCTGCATAGTTTGTGTCCAGGTATTCCTTAATCTGGGCGCATTCTTTTGTCATGCGTACCGACGTGCTTGGAACGGGCTGAAGATGATGAGTCCGGGTGATCTTCAGGATCAGAATATCCAGCAGCTTCTGGCAGATAGCATCAGAACCGTACTCATTATTGCGCACCTCGTACAGCATCTCCTCAAAAAGCTCTGTAATATAGGGAGTAGCGCTGAAGTTACAGAAAATCTGTGTGCCCGCTTGTTTTTTCTCAGGCTGAAATGTAATTCCATCAATGGCAAGAACATAGTATTTCAGCGGAAAGCCTGGAAGGGACTGCTCTGTATGTTCCAGATAGGGAGGAATAATGATCAGATCCCCTGTATTGATGGAATAAGTCTCATCACGGAAAAGGAACTGCCCTTTACCGTCAACAACATAAAAAATCTCTGTAAAATGGTGTGTGTGTAGCAGGCTCGGCCAGTCTCTTTCATCTTTGGAAGATGAGATGGAAAGAAGCTGCGCATTGAGCTTGTCCAGATCAGTATTATGTACGGAATAATGTCTGTGTCCCATATAAACACCTCCAGTATAAACATATGATGCCTGTAAGTTGCCATAATCTGAGAAACGTATTCAATAAGACATGTAAAATGTTGTCTGACCTGTATTATATATTTATTTTAGTCAAAAAGCAAGAATTATAAAAAATGCGCCCCTGGCTGAATGCTTACAGGGGCGTATTTCAGTGGAAACGAGTCCCTAATTCATTTCGTCTGTTACTTTGCTTCTGTTGCCGAAGGAAGGGTGGGCGGATAGGGCAGCCCCGGTATCAGACGCTCTCCATCTGTAAATCCTTCTGTCCGGGCTGTCAGAGATTGAATCAGGTATCCTCTCAGTTCACGGATCCGAGCGCTGCAGGAAGGATCATTGATTCGATCCGTGAGCTCGTGGGGATCAGATACCAGGTCGAAATACTGTTCCTGACCGCACTCAGAGAGCCAGACATATTTGTCTCGTTCCGTTACGATCCAGTGGTTGGAGAATTCCCCGTAGGAGTGTTCTCCATGAAGCCACGGACGTACCCGCTGCTGCGGATCTTCGGCAAGCGGGAGAAGGCTCGAACCGTCTACAGAGTCCGGGATGTCTGCTCCGGCGATGTCTAACAGCGTAGGCATGATATCGCGAAGCTCGGCTACACCGTGGCATACAGCGGAAGAGCAGATCTTCGGAGATACATTTTTCCCGGCGGTAATGATCAGAGGTATGTGGCAGCTTCCCTCGTAAGGGCGTGACTTCCGGAACATATGGTGATCACAGAGCTCTTCCCCGTGGTCGGAGGTGAAGAGAATAATGGTGTCGTCATAAATCTCATGCTCAATTAGTGCCATGATCAGTCTGCCGATCTGGTGATCCAGATGCGTGATGCATGCATAATATCCGATCTGTGCCTGGCGCTGCAGTTCCGGATCCAAAGGACCGGTCTTTGAGTCAAAGATCCTGCCGTCCTGCTTCAGATATTCATCTGTTTCCCAGCTGCCGATGAAAGGCGGGCGGAGATCCTTGTCTTTATACAGGTCAAAATAATACTGCGGCGCATCAAAAGGCGGATGGGGCCTCAGATAAGAAGCCATCAGGAAGAACGGCTTCCGGGGATCTCTTCGTCTCAGGAAGTCAAGACTCCGGTCCGTGACCCAGTTGGTGGGATGATATTTTTCCTCATGCATCCAGGGACGTGCCAGATAGCTGTTGCAGTCAATGCCGGTGTCTGTCACATCAGCGGTGACGCCCAGTTCCTGTTTCAGCCAGTAGAAGTAGTCATCAGCGACAAACTGGGATTCCCGGTAGGGAACGCTGCCGTATCTGGCTGCATGAAGATATCCATCATGTAATTCAACATTATGAAATCCCAGATAATTTCTCAGGGGATGTACGTGCATCTTTCCGACACACTGGGTGTAATAGCCTGCTTTGGACAGCTCTCCGGCCATGGTGTGTTCGTAATTCCACGGGATGTTGTCTTCGTAACCTACCCGGCCGTGATGGCTCTGCTCCATGCCCGTATGAAGTGCGGCTCTGGCAGCGATACAGCTGGGGCAGGCGCTGTATGCCCGGTCGAATACGACTCCTCTGGAAGCCAGGGTGTCCAGATAAGGGGTCTTGACATCGGGATGTCCCGCATACCCGAGACAGTCCCAGCGGAGCTGGTCTGTCATTATAAGAACAATATTTGGCTGCTTTTTCATTTTGCTTTGCCCTCCTTGTCGTTATCAATCATAGTTGTACACTCACAATAATACATCGGCAGAGAAAAAGCAAGAAATGTGCGAAAAAAGACAACGAACATCTAGAAGAACCGCAGAAAATGCGATATAGTTTACATAAAGGCAAAAGGAAGGGAGAGAATGTCATGGTCATGACAGTTATATTTTTTACGGTGAGTATCCTCTCATCGATCATCGGATCGATCTGCGGGATCGGAGGGGGCGTGATCATCAAGCCCGTACTTGACGCTACCGGTCTGATGAGTGTGAGCGCGATCAGCTTTCTGTCGGGCTGTACGGTTCTTGCTATGTCTGTGGTATCGGTGTATAAGAATCTCCGCGCAAAGACAGCGAAGCTCAATGTGCGGACAGCTACCGGACTTGCGGTCGGAGCCGCATTTGGAGGCGTGGTTGGAAAGAGTATGTTCCAGATGCTCAAAAGTGCGGTGGGAAATGAAAACCTGGTGGGAATGACACAGGCCATTGTCCTGATCATCATTACACTTGGAACGCTGATTTATACGATTTATAAGAAAAGGATCCGGACAAAAAAATATACGCAGATCTGGCTCTGCGTTGTGATCGGTGTTATCCTTGGCGTCATGTCCAGCTTCCTTGGCATCGGAGGCGGTCCCATCAACCTGGTTGTGCTGGCATACTTTTTCTCCATGGGGACAAAGGAAGCGGCTTTAAGCTCTCTGTATATTATCATGTTCTCTCAGATTACCAGTCTTGTGCAGACCGTAGCGACCGGAACGATACCGGATGTGGAGATTACATATTTCCTGGGCATGGTGATTGGTGGTATTCTGGGCGGTACACTGGGAAGCAAAGTGAACAAGAAGATTGATGAAGAAGGAGTAAACAAACTCTTTATCATCCTGATGATCGTAATCATTGGGATCAATATTTACAATGCATTCAAATTTGCACTGGCCTGAGATCAGATGTATGCGCTGCCTGGCCGGAAGCTTCGGAACAGTATGGAGTTCCGGGGCTTCCGGCCTTTGCACGCTGTGGGTAGAGAAAGGTCTGCATTTCTACTGCCCGGTTCGTTCAGTCTCCGCTGTGATGGCGGTCGGCCATTGCCTTTATAGAGGAGGCGTATTCCGACGGGGTCATCCCTGTTATCTTCTTAAACTGGCGGGAAAAATAGTGGATGGATGAGTACCCCAGCTTTTCAGAAATCTGTGTGAAGTTCATCTCTTCATTCCGGATCAGCTGTTTCGCCGCATCGATCTTCATGCCGGAATAATACTCAATGATTCCCTGGCTGCACCGCTCCTGAAAGAGCTTCTGCAGACGGGAGCGGCCGATCAGGTTGTCCCGGCAGATGTCTTCTATCGTCACATGGGCTGCCAGATTGGCTGACAGGTAGTCTATAATTTTTGTAAATAGTTCTTCATCCGCGTTTTCCTTTGTAGTTTTGTCTGGCGGCAGGACGGGATGGGGCATCTGTGTACCAGCCGCAGATATTCCAATGTGCCGGCGGTACAGACTGATAAGCAGCTGTTCCAGAGAAGTGCGGATGATCTGGGATGCGCCGGCGGGAGCGTCCTTTCGGACGGAGAGTATGGTCTGATACGGATCGTCCAGTCTGCCGGAAAGGAAAGTCTGCGCTTCCTTTACGATCCTTGCCAGAAGCTTCCGGTCTGATTCATTGATAGAAAGGACCCGGCCCCGGAAGAACTCCATCAGTGATCCGGTACAGGAGAAGGAGATGACGATCAGATTGGGCGCAATCCCACCTCCTGCGCGGACCCAGTGGAATTCATCGGGCTCGTGGAAGGCAATCTGTCCGCGCTTCAGTACAAAGGAGCGGTCTCCGGCTCCGATCGTCACATCCCCCTTATCAACACAGACAAATTCCCAGAAGGGATGGGATTCCCCCGGGAAATAAAAGCTGTTCATATATTCAAAATAGTGGAGCGAGTAGAGCTCTCCGATTCTTATCGTATCTGTCATTCGAATTCCCTGATATTCCATCGCATGTTCCTCCAAAGCTGCCAGGTAATATTATCAGCCCGTCTGTCTGTATAAAGTACAGCTGGGGATATATATCTTTATGATATCCTATCTGTGACAAAAATGCAAAATGAAAAAAGCGGATTGTGCAAATCAAATAGAATATAGGATAAAGATTTTTCATTCGGTTTGTCATACAATAGGGTCAGAAACGAAAAAGGTCCTGAAAAACAGAGAGGACTGATCCGGCTTCGGTCCGGATGTAGAATCAAGGAGGTTAAAGAGATGAAAAAACCGGTATTGGTGATTATGGCAGCAGGAATGGGAAGCAGATACGGCGGATTGAAACAGATCGACCCGGTAGACAAAGAAGGACATATTATCATGGACTTTTCCATCTTTGATGCAAAACGTGCTGGATTCGAGAAGGTTGTCTTTATTATTAAGAAGGAAAATGAGGCTGATTTTAAGGAAGCGGTCGGAAACAGAATGGAGAAATACATGGAGGTCGCTTATGCATTCCAGGATCTGCACAATATCCCGGAGGGATTCCAGGTGCCGGAAGGTCGTGTAAAGCCCTGGGGAACCGCACATGCGGTCTTAAGCGCCATCGATGAGATCGACGGACCGTTCGCCGTGATCAATGCAGATGACTATTATGGAAAGCATGCGTTTTCAGTGATCTATGATTATCTGACAACTCATGAGGATGATGATAAATTCCGTTATACTATGGTCGGATACAGACTGAAGAATACAGTTACAGATAATGGCCATGTTGCAAGAGGAATCTGTGATCTCAACGAAGAGAAGCAGCTTGTGAAGGTGACAGAGAGAACAAGAATCGAGAAGCGGGACGGAGGCATCGCTTACTCTGAAGATGACGGAGAGACCTGGGTGCCGGTGGACGGAGATACACTTGTTTCCATGAACATGTGGGGATTCACCAGAAGCATACTGGATGAGATCCGTGACGGTTTCCCGGCCTTCCTTGAGAAGGGATTGAAAGAGAACCCGATGAAATGTGAGTACTTCCTTCCATCCGTGGTAAGCACGCTGCTGGAGGAAGACCGCGCAACAGTGAGGGTTCTGGAGTCTGAGGACAAATGGTATGGAGTTACATATAAAGAAGATAAGCCGGTGGTGGTAGCTGCTATCCAGTCACTGAAGGATCAGGGCGTATATCCGGAAAAACTGTGGGAGGAATAAAAATGCGAAGAGTATCCGAGCTGCAGATCAGAGAAGCAATCGCGAATTTTAATTACGTGGGAAGACTGAAAGACCGCAGACCCTATGGGAGCGGACACATTAACGATACATTCCTTCTCACATTTGAGATCGGAGATATGGGAGTCATCAAGGTGATCCTTCAGAGAATGAACGGAGAGATTTTCAATAACCCTATTGATCTGATGGAAAATGTAGTTGGAGTTACCGCTTATCTGAGAGAGAAGATAATTGAGAACGGAGGAGACCCGGACCGGGAGACTCTGAATACCATTCCCAATAAGGACGGAAGATCCTATTATGTAGATTCCAAAGGGGACTACTGGAGATCTTATAAGTTTATCACAGATGCTACAAGCTATGATCAGGTGGAGAAGCCGGAAGATTTCTATGAGAGCGCTGTGGCGTTCGGCAATTTCCAGAGGCTGCTGGCGGATTATCCGGCGGATACGCTTCATGAGACGATCAAGGGCTTCCACGATACAAGAGCCAGATTCCAGGTATTTAAGGATGCGGTTGCCCGGGATGTGTGCGGACGCGCGGCCAGCGTTCAGAAAGAGATTGATTTTGTTCTTGCGAGAGAAGATGTGGCGAATGTATTCGGTGAACTTCTGGATAAAGGCGAGATCCCGCTTCGCGTTACCCATAATGATACCAAGCTGAACAACATCATGATCGATAATTTCACAGGGAAAGGAATCTGCGTGATCGACCTTGACACAGTAATGCCCGGTCTGGCCATGCACGATTTTGGTGATTCCATCCGGTTTGGCGCGAGCACAGCTGCGGAGGATGAGAAGGATCTGAGCAAGGTGTCCTGCAGTATGGAACTCTTTGAACTTTATGTAAAAGGATTCCTGGAGGGATGCGGAGGCAAGCTGACCCAGAAGGAAGTAGAGCTGCTTCCGATGGGGGCAAAGGTTATGACCTACGAATGTGGAATGCGTTTCCTTACAGATTATCTGGAAGGAGACCATTACTTCAAGATCCACAGGGAAGGACACAATCTGGACAGATGCCGCACCCAGTTCAAGCTGGTGGAAGACATGGAGGCAAAATGGGATGCCATGCAGGCTATCGTCCGGAAATATGAGTGACAGGACAGATCGTGAATCAAAGAAAAAAAGTGTGTGCAACATTTTTACCATAAGATGATAGAAAAGTATAAAGATTTTTCCGGGAGGCTGTGCTATACTGTGCATGTAGATGAGGAACGGAAAAAGAGAAGATCCTGATCTGCAGAGATACCGGAGAAATATATGACGCAGTAATTGAAGGAGGAAACGATATGTCAATTTTAGTTACCGGAGGAGCCGGATTCATCGGAAGCCACACCTGCGTGGAGCTGCTCAATGCAGGCTATGATGTTGTTGTTGTGGATAACCTGTACAATGCCTCTGAGAAATCCCTGGAGAGAGTAAAAAAGATCACAGGTAAGGATCTGACATTCTATAAGGCAGATATCCGTGACAAAGAAGCGATGAATGATATTTTTGATAAAGAGGACATAGAGTCTGTGATTCATTTCGCAGGACTGAAGGCAGTAGGAGAGTCAGTTGCGAAGCCTCTGGAGTATTATGAGAATAATATCGGAGGAACCATTACACTTTGTGATGTCATGAGAAACCACGGCGTGAAGAACATCATCTTCAGTTCCTCCGCAACAGTATACGGAGATCCGGCTTTCATCCCGATCACAGAAGAGTGCCCCAAGGGAACATGTACCAATCCCTACGGATGGACGAAGTGGATGCTGGAACAGATCCTGACAGACCTTCATACAGCAGATCCGGAGTGGAACGTAGTGCTGCTCCGTTACTTCAATCCTATCGGAGCTCATAAGAGCGGTCTCATCGGAGAGGATCCGAAGGGCATTCCGAACAACCTGATTCCATACATCACACAGGTTGCTATCGGAAAACTGAAATGTCTGGGTGTCTTCGGCAATGATTATGACACACCGGACGGGACCGGAGTACGTGACTATATCCATGTAGTAGATCTTGCCATCGGACATGTCCGCGCAGTAGAGAAGCTGAAAGAGAAGGCTGGAGTCTCTGTCTACAATCTGGGAACAGGAAACGGCTACTCCGTACTTGATATGGTAAAAGCATTCAGCAAGGCATGCGGCAAAGAGATCCCCTACGAGATCAAGCCCCGCCGTGCAGGCGATATCGCTACCTGCTACTGTGACGCTACAAAGGCGAAAAATGAGCTTCACTGGGTAGCTGAGAGAGGCCTGGAGGAGATGTGTGAAGACTCCTGGAGATGGCAGAGCCAGAATCCGGACGGATATGAGGGATAATGAAAAGGGACATAGATCTGAAAGATATTTCTGATGGCAGACTGTATTCGGCAGGGGATATGGCACGTACGGACTGCCGGGGATGTCAGGGATGTTCTGCATGCTGCCGGGGAATGGGAGATACAGTAATTCTTGATCCTATGGATGTGTGGAGACTGAGTACAGGAACCGGGATGGACTTCACTGCATTGATAAATGCGGGCTATATTGAGCTTGGAATAGCGGATGGAATGATCCTGCCGCATCTGAAAATGAACGGACAGGACGAAGCCTGTCCCTTCCTGGATGAAAGCGGCCGATGTAGGGTTCATATATATCGGCCGGGCATCTGCAGGATGTTTCCAATGGGAAGATACTACAGTGAGAATGGAATCCGTTATTTCCTGCAGATATATGAGTGCAGGATGAACGACAGAAGCAAGATCAAGGTTAAGAAATGGATCGGTATCCCGAATCTGAAGGCTTATGAAACATATATATGGGACTGGCATCAGTTTCTGCTGAAATGCGAAGAAGGACTTGGGGAGCTGGATGAGAAGAATACAGCCACACTGACCCTGTATGTGCTGCGTACATTTTATGAATCTTTCTGGAGAGAGAAGGAAGAAACGGGATTCTACAGCGAATTTTATCAACGCCTGGAAAGTGTGAAGGAAAAGCTTGGTTTTTAGGAACCAGAGGAGAATAGATCATCAGTCGGGATATCGTCAGAATCAGGACGGGATATATCAGACATAATAAGAAGATGCCGGAGGATTACTCCGGCATCATTTCTTCGGGAGGTGTCTCTACCAGGGTGCACGCGCAGAAGGCCAGGGGCATATTGTCAAGGACGTGAAACTGTTCTCTGAGCTGCAGACGGTTGATCTCCTGAATGGAGGCGGCAGCAGATTTGTGAAAACTATCTCTCTGCGCGGCACTGCTGTGTCTGCGGACAGTAAAAGTACGCCCATCAGTCATTGTAAAAATATTGTGGTTAACAGAAGATATATCAGATGTGGGATGACTCCCGCCTCTATAGGCGGTGAGTGACAAATCAGTATCAGTGGCGGGTGTCAATCCCCCATCTGATATACGCTCCGCGAGGCTGCGCAGGGATTCGGAGATGTATTATG
>DXCZ01000001.1 GCA_019115765.1 Candidatus Mediterraneibacter stercoripullorum
ACAAGGTAATCTCCGCCGCCAAGGTTGTTGCCCTGTCTGTCTTCGAATACAACGTTGATGATTGTTCCCTTCTGGATCTTCTCAACCTTAATTTCGTTGGTCTGTCCTGTGTAATCAGCTACAAAGAAGTCGCCTGTTACAACTAACTTATATCCTTCCGGCACATCCAGTTCTGAGAAGTTAGCGATTCCATTATCGTCCATATCTACGAAATAGTCTCCGCCGCCAACGTTGTTTCCATTCTCATCAACATAAACTACATTGATGATTGTTCCAGGGTTGGTCTTGTGAAGGGTAATCTCGTATGTCTTATCTGTATCAACAAACGTATCGCCTGTCTCAATCAGTTCATAGCCTTCCGGAAGTGTCAGTTCAGAGTAATTAAATACTCCATCTCCGTCAGCATCTACAAAGTAATCGCCACCGCCAAGGTCTTTTCCACCTTCGCTCTTGAATGTAACGTGGATGATAGCTGATCCTTCTCTGTCAAGAACAACTGTCATACCACCTGCTGCATCTTTAACAAAGAAATCACCGCTCTCAATCAGTTTGTATCCTACAGGCAGATCCAACTCTGAGTAATTTGCTACTCCGTCGCCATCCTCATCTACAGTATAGTCTCCGCCGCCAAGGTTATTTCCCTGTCTGTCCTCGAATACAACCTTGATGATTGTTCCCTTCTGGATTTTCTCTACTGTAAGCGCTGTACTCTTTCCTTCGTAATCAGATACGAACTGATCTCCGCTTAATGTAAGCTTATAGCCTTCCGGTACAATCTCGTTCAGCTCGTCAAGTTTGAAGATTCCGTCTCCATCAGTGTCAACTATCACATCGCCGCCGCCATGGCTGTTTCCTGCTGCGTCTACAAATGTTACGTTGATCATAGTTCCAGTTGTTTCCTTTTCAACCTTCATTGTAAATCCGCCAACAGACCCAGCCGGAAGTTCGATAGTTGTCTGTTTCTGATCTTCTGCCAGCTTATATCCTGCCGGAAGTTCGAAATCTTCGCCAAGTACGAAATAAACCGTCTCGCCATCAGCAGCGCTTTTTGTCATTGCCTCTGTCTTGCCGACTACAACTCCGTTCTCTTCGAAGGTTACAACCATGACTGTATCTCTTTGAATCTTCTCTACGTTTATTGTATACTCTTCACCGGCTTTTACCGTGAAATCTCCGGATACTGTCATCTTGTATCCTGCCGGCACATACTGCTCAAGTACAGAGTAGTTCTGAATTCCTTCCGGCAGGAAGTAATCTCCGCCACCTACGGATTTCCCGTCTGCATCCACAAACTGGACTTTCACGATTACGTTTTTCTGAATCTTCTCTACCGTTACTTTAATACTTCCGTTCTCTTCAACTGTAAAGTCACCGGATTCTGTCATCTTATAGCCGTCCGGTACATACTCATCAAGGACGGAATAGTTCTGTACTCCTTCCGGCAGGAAGTAATCTCCACCACTTATGAAGTCCCCGTCTGCATCCACAAACTGGACTTTCATGATTACATCCTTCTGAACCTTTTCTACTTTTACTTTAATAGTCCCGTTCTCTTCAACTGTGAAGTCACCGGATTCTGTCATCTTATAGCCGTCCGGTACGTACTCATCAAGAACGGAATAGTTCTGTACTCCTTCCGGCAGGAAGTAATCTCCGCCACCTACGGATATCCCCTCTGCATTCACAAACTGGACTTTCATAATTACAGTTTTTGACTGCTTTGCCTGCGTCTCCGCAGCTGAAGCATCACCAGCAGCCATGACCGGAGCTACATTAGATGTAGCCATTGACACGACGAGCGCTCCCATCAGGCAAGCCCTCATCAGCTTCTTCCTATACATCGTTATCTCCTCCTAAACATTTTTCCCGCACCCGGGGTTATTTTTTCATTTAAATAACGGAAAAGCCCAACCCCTTAATGAATAATGCCGTCGAACAATGCAAGTCAAATACCATAGGCATTATGTACTTATCCCATCGATCCAGGCACTTTCCCCCTACTTAAACAATACTATTCTAGTACTGCCTTCCAGAAAATGTCAACCGCATTTTCCATTTTTTCCTATTGATTCATTTTTGTTCCAAATTTCTTGACACAATGGACACATTTATGTGCTAAACTCTGTATTTTTCTGGCTTTGTCGCACAAACCGACATAATTCACAAACCCTCTTTTCCCCAGTCTGTATATTCATTTTTTAATTTTTTAATTTCATAATTGCATTTCTGCGCTTTTCTCCTTCTCCTCCACAGGACGGACGAAGATCCCCCTCTTCTTCGTCACATCCGGCGCTGCACGGCTCCTCACTATGAACAGAATCTGATGCAATTCTCGATCATTGTTTTATATCGCTTCGTTCCGTCTATCTGTTCTTTCCATATATAATAATGATGCCAGGAGCAAAAGGTAAATGAACAGTACCTTTCTATAATCTCGATAGGTTGTCCCCCTGTTTTGCCTTGAAATCCCGGTTCCAGTGAGGTATACTTCTATTAAATATTTATTAATTAAGGAGTTAACGATATGAGTAGTGAGCTGAGAGAACAGTTTTTTACAACGATTATTCATTTTCGCAAACTGGAATCCGCCCTCTCTGCAGAGTGTGAGATGCAGATGAACGAGATGGTAATCCTGCACAGTATAGCAGGGACATGCTGCCAGGAATGCCCATGCATGAATCTGGATGTGCCCAAGATGCAGAAGAAACTGCATATCTCCAAGCCTGCCATCTCATACATTCTGAACACTCTGGAAAAAAAGAACTACATAACCCGCGAGATCGATCCGAAGGACCGCCGCAAGGTTTCCATCAGCGCCACCCCCGAAGGCCGGGCGGCAGCTGAACAGTCTATGAAAAAATACGATGAGATATGGTCTGAGATACTCGATCGTTTTGGTGAGGATAATATGCGGCAGCTGATCGATCTGCTCACAGATCTGGACGATCTGTATTCCGTCCTCTCCTCCGACCGGAAATAATATGGCTGTTTAGGTATTCCCGGGGCCGCTGTCAAGGCGCTGTGTTGTCACGAAGGCCCGTAGCAGAGCGTCGGCACTTATGCCGCGTCCTTTGCGGCATTACGTGTCCGCTGCGCTATGCTCCGAGCGAAAGCGTGGTCGCCGGGACAATAAGCTTCGTTATAGCGGACGTTTGCAAACAAATAAACAGTAGCCTTTAAGTGTATTTTTCTCCATCAAACTGAACATGAATTTCGCAGCCGAACGGCCATGAATTTCTGAAAGGGAGACAGGACATCTGTTTCCCGAAGACTGTTTCAAGCACCAACTTCGATGCTTAAATGTACAAAAAGAGGCGCGGCCGAGAAGTCTTACAATCGGTAAGAATTCCAAGCCGCGCCAATTTGCGTTTTGGTCTGTTTGGGCGATAGCATTTCCGATTTGGACAGAACAGGAAAGCAGAGCGGACGGCGGTACGAATCTTTCTGAGGGGGAGGTGTGGGAGATTGGTCAACCGTTTCTCAATATCCAGCGATCAAGGCACTCAAAAACAAGTGACCGATCCACCCACATTCTCACTCTCAGAATACGTGTCACCAAATATCCGCTCCGCTTCCGGACACATTTTAACGGAAAATGCTATTGAACTATACAGCCAACTCCTTCTCCACCTTCACTTCTACCTTACCATCGTTTCCAGACACAACCAGCCTGTCGGTTCCCTTCGGCTTATCCTCAAGAATCCGGTCAGCCACAGCATTCTGCAGCATGGACTGGATCGTCCGCTTCAGCGGCCTTGCGCCGTAGGCGGGATCGTATCCTTTCTCCGCCAGCACTTCCATGGCGCTGTCTTCCACTGCCAGACGGATTCCCTGTTTCGCCATGCGATCTGTGAGTTTCCTTACCTGGATATCTGCGATCCGGCGTACATCTTCCCGCTTCAGCGGATGGAACACAAGGATCTCATCCAGACGGTTCAGGAATTCAGGCCGGAAGGTCTGCTTCACGGCCTCCATGACTCTGGTCCGGATATTTTCATCCCTGCGTGTTTCCTCACTCGCCTCGTTCTTGGCAAAGCCGAGAGAACTCTTGCCCGTGATCTCACGCGCTCCGATATTGGAGGTCATAACGATAATAGTATTCTTGAAGCTTACCGTCCTGCCCTGAGCGTCCGTCAGTCTGCCGTCATCCAGGATCTGCAGAAGACTGTTCCACACATCAGGATGGGCTTTCTCAATCTCGTCAAACAGAACGATACTGTATGGTTTCTTTCTCACCATCTCTGTCAGCTGGCCGCCCTCGTCATAGCCTACATAGCCCGGCGGAGATCCGATCAGCTTGGAGACAGTGTACTGTTCCATATATTCTGACATATCCAGACGGATCATGGCATTTTCATCATGGAACATGACTTCCGCCAGTGCCCGGCATAGTTCTGTCTTGCCCACGCCTGTAGGACCAAGGAAGAGAAATGAACCAATGGGCCGCTCCGGATCCGCCACGCCGGTACGTCCCCGGCGGATGGCCTTCGCCACAGCCGTAACTGCCTCATCCTGGCCGATCACACGCTTATGCAGCGTCTCTTCCAGAGATCTGAGATTCTCCGCCTCATCAGCAGTAAGCATAGTTACAGGAATCTTCGTCCATGCAGACACGACCTCCGCAATATCCTCCGCGTCCACAATGCTGCACTGTTCTTTCTGCCATGCCGCCTGCTTCTTATCCAGTTCCTTCTCCAGTTCGATCTGTCTGTCACGGAGGACAGCAGCCTGCTCATACTCCTGAGCGTCTGCTGCTTTCTTCTTTGCCTTCTTCGTGCGCTTCACCTCTTCGTCCAGCTGGAGTAGATATGGAGGCGTCGTCAGCCCCCGGGTCTTGATCCTGGAAGCCGCTTCATCCATCAAGTCCACGGCCTTATCCGGCAGGAACCGGTCCTGAATATATCGTTCTGACAGATCTACTGCCGCCTTCACAGCTGCATCCGTGATCTTCAGTCCGTGGAACTCTTCGTATTTTTCCCGAAGACCGGCGAGGATCTTTACTGCATTTTCCTTGTCCGGCTCAACAACCTCCACAGGCTGGAACCGGCGCTCAAATGCAGCGTCCTTTTCAATATACTGACGGTACTCCTTCTGTGTGGTAGCGCCGATCACCTGCAGGCCGCCCCTGGCCAGTACCGGCTTCAGGATATTTGCCGCATCCATCGTCTCGCTGGATCCTGCGCCGGCGCCCATGATCATATGCAGTTCATCAATAAAGAGAATCACATCTCCCTCGGATTCCGCCTCCTCGATAAAGCTCTTCATCCGCTCTTCGAAGTCTCCCCGGAACCGGGTGCCTGACAGCATCCCTACCAGGTCCATGGACACAATTCTCTTGTCCCTCAGATTCGCAGGGATCCTCCCCTCTGCGATCCTCTGTGCCAGCCCTTCAACCACAGCAGTCTTTCCAACGCCGGGCTCCCCGGTCAGCACAGGATTATTCTTGGTCCGCCGTGACAGGATCTGGATCATCCGCTCGATCACATCTTCTCTGCCGATCATGGGGTCATATGCACCTTCTCTGGCCTTTTCCGTGACGTCCGTCCCGTACTTCTCCAGTGTGCTCTCTTCTTCCTGTCCTTCCTCTTCTCCGTCCGGATCTTCTCCGTCTCCGGCAGTTCCGGCCCCGGACACATGGTCTGTCTTCACCGCCGCTGCAGGCACTGTCCGGTCTCCCAGATCCCGCCGGATCTCCTCGGGGTCTGTCTCAAGAGAGTGGAGCAGCTGGCAGGCCGCACACTCTCCTGCATCGAGGATGCCCCTCAGCAGATCCTCCGGTTCCAGCTTCTCACGTCCCCGGCGCTCCGCCCGGCGTTCGGCCAGATGGATCACCTGCTCCGCCTCCTCTGAAATCTGTATGGCACGGTAATTCCCGCCTGCTTTGGCGTCCAGATCATATTGATGCAGATATTCTTCTATCAGATTCTTATCCAGGCCGTTTTTCCTCAGGGCACGGCCTGCCGATCCCTGATCCTGAGCCAGCGCCCACAGGAAATGCTCACTTCCGATAAATCCGTGTCCCATATGCGTCACGAACCTGAGCGCTGACTGAAATATCTGCATAGACCGCTTACTGAATGCATTCAGATTTATTTCCATTACTGCACACCTCACTTTCCATCACCGCAATATCATCTCTTAGTCTGGCAGCCTCTTCATAATTCTCCAGAGCCGCCGCTTCATTCAGACGTGCACGGAGCGCAGCGATCCTGCGCCTCCTCCGGAGTCCATCCACAGCCAGCTCAGGAAATGCATGATCCCCAAGATGCCTGGGATCCTGTTTCCCCGGCCACCAGCCGGTATACTTCTTGAACTCCTCCGTCTGCCCGGATGCTATAGCCTGCCGCCACATCTTCTGCAGGCAGTCCCCACAGACCGGGACCTGATATACGGTTCCCATCCAGTTGACATAGAACACCCTGTCAACCTTCTCTCTATTACAAAACTGACATTTCATCATGGATTCACCCCTTTATACTATAGTCTGGTCTCGGAAACTCAAATACCTTGAATTTCCTGACTTTTCTCAAATCAAAATTAATAGTTTCACCTCTATATTTCTGTAACATTTCCTCAAGTTTTTCTTTAAAATCACTTGACAGATCAGCTG
>DXCZ01000081.1 GCA_019115765.1 Candidatus Mediterraneibacter stercoripullorum
ATAATACATCTCCGAATCCCTGCGCAGCCTCGCGGAGCGTATATCAGATGGGGGATTGACACCCGCCACTGATACTGATTTGTCACTCACCGCCTATAGAGGCGGGAGTCATCCCACATCTGATATATTCTCTCACATTCATCAATTATAATTAAAAATGCCTGCCCGCAAAACGGACAGACACTCTCACCACACAGCATCCTTCATTACTGTTCAGACGCACCTCAATATCCCGCCATAAAGCGCTGCGCAATCGTCCTGCTTCATGCCTCTTCCTGAACAAAATGCCACTGATACGCCCGGTATTCTCCCAACTCAGCCGGCATAGGAATCCCCGCCTCACGAAGAGCCGTACTGTTATACAGCCTGCCGCTTTCCGTCTCACGGTACATGGTATTCTCTTTTAGTCCTTTTACTTTTATATAATCAACGGTCATATTCGCGTGCTGCCTCACGCTGACCGCCTGCACGAGAGCCTCTCTCTGATCCTCAGAGACGAACTCCCATGCCCCCTCATCTGCTGTCTGCGGGTTCGTCAGACGATAGTACATTCCCTTCTGCACAAGTGGAGCGAACTCCTTATACTGGGCGATCTGAACCCGGATCTCGTCTTTTTCTTCCTCACTGATCTCACCAAGATCCAGCTCGTATCCGAATGTGCCCGCCATAGCCACCACGCCCCTTGTCTTCAGGGACGTACACCTTCCGGTCTGGTGATTTGGCGATGCCGACACATGGGCCCCTACCGAAGACGCAGGATAGATAAAGGAGGTACCATACTGGATCTGCAGTCTGTCGACGGGGTCCGTGTTGTCGCTGCACCAGATCTGCGGCGTATAGTAGAGCATTCCCGCGTCGAAGCGTCCGCCGCCGCCGCTGCATCCCTCGATCAGGATATCCGGATAGCGCTCCACGATCCGCTCCAGGAAATCATACAGCCCCAGCACATAGTCGTGAAGGACTCTTCCCTGGCTGTTCGCCGTAGCGGAATAGACATCAGTGATACTCCGGTTCATATCCCACTTGATATATTCCACGTTGCCCTGATCGAGCACACCGCAGATCTGCTCATAAATATAGTCCACAACTTCTTTTCTTGAGAAATCAAGAACAAGCTGATGTCTGGACCGGTTTGGACGGCGTCCCGGTATGACGAAGGCCCAGTCCGGATGTTCCCGATACAGGTCGCTGTCTTCATTGACCATTTCGGGCTCGACCCAGATACCGAACTTCAATCCCATATCATTGATCTTTCCGATCAGCTCACCCAGAGTACAGCCCAGTTTTTCTTCATTTACCTTCCAGTCGCCCAGGCCCCTCATCTCGCTGTCACGGTTTCCGAACCAGCCGTCATCCATGACAAACATCTCGATCCCCAGATCTGCAGCCTGCCGTGCCAGTTTCAGCAGAGACTCTCCTGTGAAATCAAAATAGGATGCCTCCCAGCTGTTCAGCAGGATAGGACGGACAGTTTCCTTGTACTTTCCGCGGCACAGATGTCTCCTCATACAGCAGTGCAGGTTCTGAGACAGTTTTCCCAGTCCTTCGGATGAATAGCTCATGATCACTTCCGGAGACTGGAACTCCTCACCCGGATTCAGAGGATAGGCGAACTGCTCTTCGCTGAATCCCATGAGAACTCTTGTCTGGTAATACTGATCCTGTCCCGCCTCACTCTGGAAACCTCCGCTGTAGACAAAGGCCATAGCATAACATGCGCCTGCATCCTCTGTTGTCTCCCGGTCCGCCACGATGACTGCCGGGTTGTACTGATGGCTGGACGTCCCTCTCAGGCTGCCGATCTTCGAGATGCCGTGTCCGATGGGCATTCTCTGGAAATTTCTCTCCATGGCATGCCGGCCGTAAAATGTGATAAAATCATATTTCCCTCCAACGATATCCAGACATGCCGGGGCAAGTTTTTTCACAGAGATATGTCCGCTGCTTGCATTGATGATCCTGACGCTCCTGGTAATAATGTCGTACTCAGGCAGCACTCCGTAGAGCAGCTTGGCCCGTACACCGGTCACCCGGTCTGAGAGAACGACTTCCAGCGTCTGTGCCTCCCGGGCCCCGGCATAAACTGCCGGGAGCCCTTCCAGATCATATTTTCCTTCCTTTATGCAGTGGCTTTCATAGCGGAAGTCGCTGCAGTAGGTACGGTCTGTATTTTTGATAATGCACGCCGGAGTCCGGTAGTCCCCTGTTCCCAGGGACGGGAACTCCTGAGGCAGCGCATCCATGGAATAAGTCTTGTCATTGCCCGCTTCATACGGGTTGCCAGAGAATCCGCGGTCATAATAAGTCAGCAGGTAATCCATACAGCCTTCCGCGCGTTTTCCATAGTACAGGTGGAGCAGGAATCCATACCGGTCCACCTGCATCTGATAAGTAGTGTTCTTCGTGTGTAGTGTAAGTGTTTTATTATTTTCATCGTATACTATGCCCATAGTTTCCCTCCTGTTTTCTTCTGCTGCCGGGTCATATCCCATACTACTTCACCGCGCCGTTCACTACACCGTTGATGATCTGTTTCTGGCAGATCACATAGAAGATGATGATCGGAATCAGTGCCAGCAGATAGGATGCAAATGCCAGATTATAGTTTGTTCCGAACTGAGTCTGGAATGTCAGCTGTGCCAGAGGCAGTGTATTTGATCCTTTTCCTGACATGATGATCAGGGGCGTCATAACGTCGTTCCACACCGCCAGAGCCGTGATTACAGCAACTGTAGCGTGCATGGGCTTCATGATCGGGAAGATGATGCTCCAGAACGTTCTCCATGTGCTGGCGCCGTCTACTCTCGCCGCTTCTTCCAAAGCAATCGGAATATTTACAAGATACCCTGTATACAGAAGTAAATTCATCGGCATATAGAATACCACATAAAGCAGGATAACGCCAAGCCAGTTGTCAAGATGCATCTCCGCCGTCTGTTTTGCCAGGGGCATCATCAGGATTGCGAATGGTACGAACATACCGCTTACAATAAACAGATATACAAAGTTGTACCACTTGCTGTGAGCCTTATTTCTTCCAACCGCATAGCCCATCAGAGAATGAAGCAATATACACAGGATAACTGTAACAATCGTTACCATTAAGCTGTTGCCCAGAGAGTGCCAGAAGTCTGTCAGCTCCATTGCCTGAGCAAAATTGCTTAAGCTCCATGACTTGGGCAGCGACAGGATGCCAGCAATGCTGTTTGTCATCTCTGAGGGCTGCTTGAAGGCAATCACAATAGTCATGTACAGTGGAAACGCCACTGTGATCAGACCGATAAACAGAAGGATCGTAATAGGCCAGTTTACTCTTGATTTCATTTTCTCATACATTATAACTGCTCCTCCTTCTTACTTGATATAGACATCTGAGCCACGGAGATGGCAACGATCACAATAAAGAATACAACCGCGTTGGCACTCTGGTATCCGAAGCTTCCGCCTGACAGACCGTTATTGTAGATCAGGTAAGAGATCGACTCTGTACTCTGCTCCGGTCCCCCCTTTGTCATTGCCATGATCTGATCAAATACCATCAGGAAGTTCTTCACACAGAGGACCATGTTGATGGTAAAAAACGGAATGATAAGCGGAAAAGTCAAATGTCTGAACTTCTTCCAGCCTGTAGCCCCGTCAAGGTCTCCGGCTTCGTAAACATCCTCCGGCACTGTCTGCAGACCAGAAATATAGATAATGGTATTCATTGCAATAGACTGCCATGCACACACGATCACAATGGCGATCCATGCGGTCTTGCTGTTGGACAACATACTGGAGCTGAGCGCTTCAATCCCAAGCGTGCTTCCGATTTCCGGAAGGATATATGTAAAGAAGTACTGGAAAATGTAGCCTACGACCAGTGCTCCAAGTACATTTGGTACGAAATAAGATGCCCGCAGGAAAGTCTTTCCCTTGATCCTGCTGTTCAGTCCGAGAGCCAGGATCAGACTGATCACATTCGTAAGGATCGTAGCTGCGATGGCAAGCTTGATCGTGAAGAGATAGGAGCCTCCGATCCGGGAATCAGTAAACAGATCAATATAGTTGCGGAATCCTACGAAATCATATGTCCCAAAGCCTTTAAAGTTTGTAAAACTGTAGATCACACCGCGGATCAGCGGTATTGTATTAAAGCAGACAAACAGTGCCAGGATCGGTATGGTGATCAGCATATATGTCCGTTTGCTGTCATTTGCTCTTTTCATTTATTCCCTCTCCTTTCCTATTCGGCAGATCCATGCTCTTCGTTATACTCCTGGACCGCACGGATGATATCTCTGTTATATCTCTGCCATGTAGTATCAAACCGTTCAAGGAACGCATCTACATCTTTGTTGATCAGTAATGTCTGGATCTGCGCGTCCGCCGCCATTTCCGACGGATAATAGTGATCCTGGTAATCTGTCATGTTTCCGGACTCGATAAACGGCGTCATTCCATCCAGCATGGGAGCAAGGTCGAAGTCTCCTTCCTTACAAGGCACAGCATTCTGGTCATCGATATATTTCTGAAGATTCTCATCCTCTAAGAGGAAATCGAGCACCTCATATGCCGCATCCTTATTCTCGCATGCCGCCGTCACCGCAAACATCAGGTCCACGCCGGAATTCAGCGTATTTTCGGATGGATCATCGTTTCCGGGCGTCACAAAGGAATCAATGTTCATATCCGGATTCACCTGGAGGATCTGCGGCACCGCATAACTTCCGATCGGATACATTGCAGATTCGCCCCGGGCAAAAGCAGTACATGCATCATTATAGCCATAGGCAAATGGATCTTCCGGTCCGTAGCTGACCAGCTCCAGACATTTTTCCGCAGTCTCCCTGTATTCCTCACTGAATGTTGTCTCCCCGGCATTTACTCTCTGGCAAGTATCAGCCGGCGCCAGATCAACAGCAAGGGAGTTCCAGGGCGCCAGACAGGTCCATGTGTCACGGAATCCGAAGTAGAACGGCAGGATTCCCTCTGCCTGGATCTCTTCACACAGATCGATCAGCTCGCTCCAGGACTCCGGTATCTCCCATCCATGCTCTTCGAACATATCCTTGTTGTACAGGATCCCGGCCGCATTTGCCACATAGGGCACACCATAGGTTCCATCCTTAGGCGTGATCTCAAGGTTTTCCAGGATGTCCACATAGGACTGCTTGATATCTGACATCCCCTCATAATCTGAGACATCCGCCAGGATATCCGCGTCCACATAATAGGAGTAATTGATATCTCCTCCAATTCCGATAATGTCCGGATAGTCCTCCCTGATAAATCGTGTCCTCATGATCGTGCTGGCGTCATTTGGCGAACTGATCGTCAGATGGATGTCATCATGAGTCGCATTGAACTCCTCCTCGACCTGATCGAAATAGGCTGCCGCCTCAGGCTTGTACTGAAGGATCTCAATCTCAGTCTTCCCCGAATCCTCACCCGTACCGCACCCCGGAAGAATGGACGCTGCCAGCATGGTCACTGCAAGGACAGCACTAATCGCATTTTTCCTTTTCATAATAGTTTCAGCTCCTTCCTTTTCTTCTTTCTGAATCTGGAATAATTATAACATTCCAAAATGCGCCCATGAATACCACGGTATTTGATTTTTTATACCTTTATGCGATTTATATTATGGTATTGCCAAATGGAGTCGCATTTTGGTATATTATAATTATGTTACCTAAATTTTATTTCAGGAGGACTGCATCATGAGCGATATCATTTTTTCCGTATTCCCAAATGAAAACTTTGTTGACCTGGGACTCTATCAGTTCGGCTGGGAACGCTGCGAACCGGCTCATTCCTTCGGACCGGCTTCCAGAAACCACTATCTGTTCCACTATGTCCTGTCCGGCACAGGCGAACTGCTGGCGGATGACTCCCATGGGGTAACACAGCACTACCAGATCAAGAGCGGCCAGGGATTTATGATCTTCCCCCGGCAGATCAATACCTATGTGGCTGACCCGCATCTCCCGTGGGAATATGTCTGGGTGGAATTCGACGGACTGCGCGCAAAAGAGATCGTAGAGATCGCAGGGCTGACTCCGGACACCCCGGTATATCATGCCCACTCCAAAGAACTGCGTGAAGAAATGAAAAAAGAGCTGATCTATATGGCGGACCATGGAAATGAATCCCCGTTCCACCTGATCGGCCACCTCTATCTGTTCATCGATTATATGTCCCGCTCCTCCGCCTCCATGCGTCTCTCTTCAGAAGGCAGCGTCAGGGACTTCTATATAAAAGAAGCTCTGTCCTACATCGAACAGAACTTCCAGAATGATATATCGGTGGAAGGCATCGCAGAAGTCTGCGGCCTGAACCGGAGTTATTTCGGACGGATCTTCAAGGAGACGATCGGTAAGTCCCCGAAGGAATTCCTCATGAACTACCGGATGGTCAAAGCCGCAGAGCTGCTCAAGCTGACGGACCTCTCCATCGGAGATGTGGGAAATGCGGTAGGGTACCCCAACCAGCTGCATTTCTCAAGAGCGTTTAAAAATGCCTACGGGATGTCCCCCCGGGAGTGGAGGAACAAGAACCGGATGAAGTAAACACCGCATACTGAGATGACTATTTGGATCTGCCCTTATCCCGCATGATCGTTCTCCTGCAAAAAGATTATCTTCCTTTCTGCATCACTCAGTCCCCGGCTTCTCTGCTTTCAGAAGAAAGAGTCTGGACTCGAAATCCCTAAGCCCTTCGGCTCCCAGAACCTCTCCGCTCACAGCGTCTGATGTGACAAGTCCGATGTTCATCAATTCATCTCCGTAAAAGGTTCCATATGGCTTCTCATTGTCACGGCGGACTGTGATACCATATAGGAGTTCTTCATCCAGCCCCTTCAGGCGCATTCTTGTATAAGACTGGTTTGTTCCGCTAAGCACCCGGAACCATCCGACGACTGCCTCTTTCTTCTCCTCACTCACCACCATCCAGCCTGTCACATTACCCTCAAACGGACTCTCCAGTCGGTAAAAAGTACCAAACTGGAAAAGGCGGCGGTACTCTTTCATAAATTGTATCTGCTCTTTTATCTTCTCCTGTTCCTCTTCTTCCAGGACGTTCAGATCCAGTTCATATCCGAAAGTACCAAAGTACGCCACATTTGCCCTTGTATGCAGGGGTGATATCCTTCCTGTCTGGTGGTTGGGCACGGCAGACACATGACTTCCCATACTGCTCACCGGATAGCAGTAAGATGTTCCGTACTGAATCTTCAGCCGCTCCACTGCATCCGTGTCATCGCTTGTCCACGCCTGCGGCGCATAATAGAGCATTCCCGGATCAAAACGGGCGCCTCCGCTTGCACAGGATTCGAAAAGAATGCGGGGGAAGTTTTCTGTCAGTCTCTCATACAGCTCATACACACCAAGAATATACCGGTGAAACACCTCCCCCTGTCTGTCCGCAGGAAGAGCAGGGCTGAAGCACTCTGTAATGCTTCTGTTCATATCCCACTTTATATAGGAAACGTCTGCTTCCCTCAGAATCTTTTCCATCATGCCGTAAATGCAGTCGACTACTTCTTTTCTCGAAAAATCCAACACATATTGAAACCTTCCATGGGTCGACGGCCTTCCAGGCACATGGAGTATCCAATCCGGATGAGCTCGATAAAGATCTGAATCCTTATTCACCATTTCCGGTTCAAACCAAAGGCCGAACTTCATTCCCAATTCCCCGATACGTCGTGCCAGTCCGGCGATACCATTCGGAAGACGATCCCGATTTGGAGTCCAGTCTCCCAGGCCTGAATGCTCTGTACAGCGCTTTCCGAACCATCCGTCATCCAATACAAAGAGTTCTACACCGCATTCTTTCGCCTTCCTGGCGATATCCAATATTTTTTCCTCATCAAAATCCATATATGTAGCTTCCCAGTTATTTATAAGAACAGGACGCGTCCTGTCTCTCCAGTAGCCTCTTGCCAGTCTCTTCCGATAGAGGCAATGGAAAGTCTGACTCAGATCATTCAAGCCTTTGTCCGTGTAGGCCATCACAGCCTCCGGCGTCTGAAACGCTTCTCCCGGCTCCAGTTTCCAGTCAAAACAGTCCGGATGTATTCCCATAAGGATTCTCGTAGTACCGTGGGACCCAACCTCTGCCTGTGCGAGAAAATTACCACTGTAAATAAAGCTGAATCCAATAGCCTCCCCCTGAAACTCATCTGTATGAGGCCGCTTCAATATAATGAATGGATTATGTTCGTGCGATGAATGTCCTCTTCTGCTCCCGACAGACTGCACCCCCTCTTCCAGAGACCGCACTTTAAGATGCCTTTCCCTGGCCCATGCTCCGGAGAATTGCATCCAATCGTAGTCGTGATCCGGAAGATCCAGACACAGACTCATAGCATTGGTAAGATGCAGCTCCTCGCCTCCTCCGTTCACAAACCGGGCACTCCTTGCAACGACACTTCGGTCGGCAAATATTGTATATGCAAGCGCAAGGGAAAGACCCGTGAGTTCATCTTCCAGAGACAGAATCAGTGTAGACGCTTCATTTTCCTCTTCAACATATGTGGCCGGAAGTCCTTCAAGTCCCGGCTTTCCACTCATAATGTGATGTCCTTTATAGATAAAATTGGTGATCCTGCTGCCGTTCTCCTGAAGCACCTCCACTGCAGGCATCCTGTAGTCCCCCGTTCCATAGGATGGATACTCCTGACGAATGTGATCCAGGCTGAAAGACTTATTGTCCTCAAACACGCAGGATGACATAGGTCGGGGCAAGATCTCCAAAAGATAAGAAAAGTTCTCTCTGTCATGAACTTTTTTCCCAAAATACAACTGCCCCATCTGTCCATTAGGAAGCACCTGCATAATGTAGCTGATCCGGTCGTTATAAAGATGAAACGTTTTGTTTACTTTATTAAATACTATCTTCATCTTCTCTTCCTCCTGTAATATCCTTATTTAATGATGCCAGGGTCAAAAGGTCTGAGCCCACATGAGCTCGCTCATAAGTGGGTGAAAGACCTTGGGACCCGCCCCGATATGAGCATAAAAGTGGGATGTATATCCCACGATATGCGAATATTGGGGCGGGTGCTGCGCGCCAGTGACGCGCGTTTAGCACCGACCGAAACGGAGTGTAGATGTGGGAGTGCGCAGCACGGAACAATCCGTAGGCATCATGGTTGGGGGCTTTTGACCCCAACATCATTTAATCATATTATATATAAAAGGCAGGAAGAGAAGGTAGTCTCATAAGTTAAAAGAAACAGTCAAAATGTTATATTTTCTGTTTAACTCTGAAATCATCGTTCCTCCTTCTTCTGCTGTTGTGATTTCCGCTTTTTATACACGGACGGCGCAACTCCCATCCTTGCTTTAAATATTTTAGAAAACCCCAGCGTATTCTGGTATCCGCAGGACATAGCCACACTTTCTATAGACAGTTCTGTAATTTCCAGCAGCTGCGCAGCCCTGGTAATACGGAAATTTGTCAGATACTCTTTCGGGGACATACCGGACTGTTCTTTAAAAAGAGTTTATAAATAACTCCTGTTAATTCCCACATAATCTGCAATCTCCCCCACTTGAAGGGGATATGAATAGTGATTCTGAATATATAATTCTTTTCATATCCTCCCCGCGTCCACATCGGCAGACAGGTCTCTCCCGGTTCAGCCCCAGATCTCGGAGATATTCTTCTGCCTTTTCTCCTGAAAAACCGATCCACAGGTAGGTCCATGGTTCATCCCGATCTGCCTCATAGTAGGTCACCACCTCCGGCTCAATAAGAAATCCCTGACCGGCACACAGATTATAGGTCTCTTCTCCCACCGTAAACCGCCCTTTTCCTTGCAAAATGTAATGAAAGATATAGTTTGGCCGCACCGCCGGCCCAAAGTTGTGGAGCGGACTGCATTTTGCATATCCGCAAAAGCACATGTACAAATCAGAAAATTTTTTATTTTTTAATTGAAGAACATTGGCGTCTTCCATATTCAACCCCCTCCAGTGATATTTATCGCAAGGTAACAAAAACCACCGGCGCAAAGCATCATGCCAAAGCCGGTGGTTGGTTCTCTATTCTCCTATGAGCGTTTCCACTTCCGTTCTCTCAGGCATAGACCGGATCGCCCCTTTCTTAGTCGTCACAAGTGCCGCCGCTGCATTTGCGAATGTAAGCAGTTCGCCCAGCTGATCTTCAGTCAGATCATTAAATCCATGCTCCACGATATAATTCAGCGAGCTTCCGCAGAAGGTATCTCCCGCCCCGGTAGTCTCGATCGCCTTTACCGTGAAGCCCGGACGCTCCACGCGCATTCCTTTATAGTAGGCACGGCTTCCTTCCTTTCCCATAGTGAGCAGGATCAGAGGGATGTGATATTTCTCCTGGAGATAAGCGATTCCCTCATCGTAATCCTCTTTCCCTGATACGAACTGGATCTCATTGTCTGAGATCTTCAGGATATCACACTGGGCAAAACCGTATTCCATCTGCTCCTTTGCCAGATCAAGAGAGCTCCACAGAGGGGGTCTCAGATTGGGGTCGAAGGAGATCAGGCAGCCGTTTTCTTTTGCCGCCGCGAGAGCTTTCTTCGTAGCTTCCCGCACAGTGTCATGAGTCATTGACAGTGTGCCGAAATGGAAGATCTTCGTCTGAGCGATAAGCTCTGTGTTCACTTCCTCCGGCCGGAGCATCATATCTGCTCCCGGATTGCGGTAGAAGGAGAACTCCCGGTCCCCGTCCGGAAATGTATGCACAAACGCAAGTGTCGTATTTACCTCTGGATCGATCACCAGACCGGATGCATCGATCCCCGCCTCTGTGATGGTCTCCTTCAGAAGCGTACCGAACTGATCCTGCCCTACTTTCCCGATAAACGCCGTCTTCTTTCCCATCTTGTTGAGAAGGGCAAGGACATTGCAGGGGGCTCCGCCCGGACATGCCTCGAACAGATTGTTGCCCTGGTCACTCTGGCCGTACATGGGGAAGTCGATCAGCAGCTCTCCCAATGCGGTCACATCATATTTTTTCTCCATTTCTGTGTACCTCCTGTCGGTTTTATTAATTGAAATATACCAGTTCCTCTATGGGCTCTGCAGGCTCTATATTCTCCGCCTCCAGCACAGGACCTTCTCCCTGGTATACAGACAGATTCGCATATCTTACCTTGGCACGCACTTTCACCCACTGTCCTGCCTTCAGCTTGGGCGCGTAGGCGCTCCTGCACACGTATCCCAGGAATGAGGTGTCATCCGCGCAGCAGGTCATGGCCATACGGCCGGGTAGGAACACCTTGGACGGGAATGACCTTGGCTTCATGACCCTGGCGGTAAATTCCACCACTTTCCCCTTGTATCTCTCCGGATGCTCCATCATATCCACATACCATATGCCGTAATCCTCACGGCGGATCTCGATCACCGGAGCCTTCAGATCATAGGGAACCTCATCCTCAAAGATATTGTCCAGCTCGCCGTTCTCATCCTCAAAGATCACTTCCGCCTGGGGACTTACCACCTTCACACTGCGGCGGTATCCCGCCAGAGGCTTCTTGTCCTCGCAGCGGTTGAACAGCACCAGTTCAGCTCCTCTCACCATCTCCACAAAAAGCGGCTTCAGATTGGTCAGGTATGCCTGGAAGGTGCTTGCGTCAACGGTAGTGATCTTCTGCTCGATGGCCCAGCCTGCCGGCATCTTGAGATTTTCAAAATCACTGACCTTCCACATTCCGTTGTACTCCACGACCACACGCTCGGGCTCGTGTTTCCGGTTCATCTCCTCCAACCATTCTTCGGTCAGATCCTCCTGGTCTTCCACCCGCTCTATGACAACGCCGTACCTCAGCATTTCCATGGGATCATACTCCTCTTCTCCTTCCTCGCAGAGAATGAGAAGTGTCTTGCCGTTGATCTGGAAATAGTCCTGTTTCAGCGTAAAGGTCAGAAACTGTGTCTTTCCGCTGTCCAGAAATCCTGTCATCAGATATACCATTACATCTGGTTCTCTCATAATGCCATCTCCCTATTACTTTACTCCGAACAGTTCAGCCAGTTTGTCTTCATTAAGCTCGGCTCCGATCACACAGATTCTTCCCGTGTATTCCGGTGCGCCGGTCCTTACCTCATGCTCCTCCGGAACCATATCGAAGTAGATCCACTGGCCATCCTCGCCTGCCACCATACCTTTGGCACGGAGCACATTCCCATAAGAGCTGTCTGACTCAAGCTGCTTCAGCATATCTGCGATCTGCTCCTGCGTATATTTACGGATCGTCTCACGGCCCCAGCTGGTAAATACATCATCTGCGTGATGGTGTCCGGCATGATCATGATGGTGGTGATCATGGTCGTGGTGATCGTGATCATGATCGTGGTCATGATGGTCGTGATCGTGGTCATGGTGATCGTGATCATGATCGTGGTGATCATGGTCGTGATGATCGTGGTCGTGGTGATCATGACAGCAGCACTCTCCCTCTTCATGGTGCTCCCCGCACTCCGGACAGATCACTTCTGACAGCAGTTCCTCCTCCAGAGACTTGCTGGATTCCATTGTCTCCAGAATCTTCTGTCCCGGCAGCTGGGAGATCGGAGTCGTGATAAAGGGTGCCTTGTCGTTGAGCTGTCTCAGCAGAGCGATGCTCTCCTCGATCTTCTCCGGTTTTGCCTTATCAGTACGGCTCAGAATCACTGCTCCCGCATATTCGATCTGGTTGCTGAAGAATTCTCCGAAGTTCTTCAGATAGATCCTGCACTTGGTCACATCCGCCACTGTGGTAAAGCTGTTGAGCACTGCGTCGATCTCAGACTGCACATCCTGCACCGCCTTGATCACGTCAGAGAGTTTGCCCACTCCGGATGGCTCGATCAGGATACGGTCCGGATGATAAGTGTCCACCACTTCCCGCAGAGACTTTCCGAAATCTCCTACCAGGGAACAGCAGATACATCCGGAGTTCATCTCCCGGATCTCGATGCCGGACTCTTTTAAGAATCCGCCGTCAATGCCGATCTCTCCAAATTCATTTTCAATCAGGACTACCTGCTCTCCTGCAAACGCTTCAGAGAGCAGCTTCTTGATCAGGGTTGTTTTTCCGGCTCCAAGGAAACCGGATATAATATCGATCTTTGTCATTTTCAATACTTCCTTTCTAAAACTGGTCCTTTATGTCAAGTTCTACCGGACAATGGTCAGATCCCATCACATCCGTCAGAATCTTAGCATCCAACAGCCTGTCCTTCAGGCTTTCCGATACGCAGAAATAGTCGATCCGCCACCCTGCATTCTTCGCCCGGGCGCTGAATCGGTATGACCACCAGGAATAGATCCCTGTCTGGTCAGGATAAAAATACCTGAACGTATCGATGAAGCCCGCATCCAGCAATTCCGTGAACTTCTGCCGCTCCTCATCGGTAAATCCTGCGTTTCTCCGGTTTGTCTTCGGGTTCTTAAGGTCGATCTCCTCGTGTGCCACGTTCATGTCGCCCGTCACGATAACGGGTCGCTTCTCCTCCAGCTTCTTCAGATAAGCCCGGAAGTCGTCCTCCCATTTCATCCGGTAGTCCAGCCTCGCCAGTTCGTTCTGAGAGTTGGGCGTGTACACTGTTACAAAATAGAAGTTCTCAAACTCGCAGGTGATCACCCGCCCCTCCTGGTCATGCTCCTCGATCCCGATCCCGTATGTCACGGAGATTGGTTCCTTTTTTGTAAATACAGCGGTTCCCGAATAGCCTTTCCTTACCGCGTAATTCCAGTACTGGTGATATCCTTCCAGTTCCAGAGTCAGCTGGCCTTCCTGCATCTTCGTCTCCTGGATGCAGAAAATATCCGCATCCGCTTCCCGGAAGAAATCAAGAAATCCCTTCTGGACGCACGCGCGTATTCCATTTACATTCCATGATATAAGTTTCATTTACGCCTCCTATAGAACTCACTGCCGGTCATGCTGCCGGTGTTCGTAGTATACTTCTTTCAGGAACAGGCCCTGTGCCGGTGCAAGGAAACCTGCTTTCCATCTTTCTTCTGTCTGCAGAGGGATGAGAACACTCTCCGGGCTCCTCGCCCCGGTTCCTACATCCAGCAGCGTCCCCGTCAGGATACGGACCATATGGTACATAAAGCCGCTTCCTTCGTAGCGGAAAGTCACTCTGCTCCCCTGCCCGGTGATTATTATAGCATAAATCGTCCTCTTTGTGGATGTCTCATCCGGTCTGTCAGTAAACCCGCCGAATCCGTGAGTTCCGGTAAGGTATCCAGCGGCCCGGCACATTTTCTCAATACTGAGCTTCTCCGGATAATGAAACGTATATCTTCTGTCAAAAACATCCGCCCGCTGTGCCGTATCCACATAATACTCATATGCCTTCCAGCAGGCACTCTTTCTTGCGTGGAAACTGTTTGGCATCAGACAGGCATCCAGGATCCGGATATTCTCAGGCAGCGCCGCGTTGATCCCGTCCAGAAAATACTCCGGCTCCACAAGACCTTTCAGAGTCAGGCTCGCGGTCTGCCCGGACGCATGGACTCCTCCGTCCGTTCTGCCGGAACCGATCACCTCCACCGGATACCCCGACTTCTCCGACACTACTCTCTCCAGGATCCCCTGAATCGTCCTGTCTGTATCCGGCTGGCGCTGCCATCCCCGGAATCCTGTCCCGTCATATGCGATCGTCAGTTTATATGTCCGCAAGACCTTCCCTCCTTTGCCTTTGTCGGGCTTATCGCGCAGAATCGGCTATACTCCTTACCGGAGTATAACCGATTCTGTAATTTTACTCAACCGTTCTTTTACCTTCTACTGGAGAAATTTTTTCAATTCATCCATAAATGTTCCTGCATCCTTGAACTCTCTGTATACAGAGGCGAACCTGACATAAGCCACCGGATCCAGGTCTTTCAGCTTGTCCATGACGATCTCTCCGATCTCACTGCTTGGAATCTCCTTTTCCTCCCGGTTGAAGATCTCGCGTTCGATGGCGTCGATAGTCTTCTGAATCTCCTCTGCCGGTACAGGACGCTTGTAGCATGCGCTTAATACTCCATGTTCGATCTTGGCCCGCTCATACTGCTCGCGGTTATTGTCCTTCTTGATAACGATCAGCGGGATCGTCTCCACCTTCTCGTATGTTGTAAATCTCCTGCCGCACTCATCACAGGAACGCCGTCTGCGTATAGTACTTTTATCTTCCGCCGGACGGGAATCGATCACTCTCGTGTCCGGGTTGCCGCAATAAGGACATCTCATAGTCTTCTCCGCCTTTCCCACAGCCTTTTTTGCGTTCCGCGCCGCTCTGAAAACAGGTATTCTGCGCGGAACCGGCACTGCATCTCTCGTTTTCTGCCCCTATTATACACAACAACTAGAACTTTTGCAAAAACTTTTCTTCCTGGATCTCAACCAGTATGATATCCGGCCCGATCTTCCTGATACAGCCAAACGGAATGACATACTCACAGTCCGTCCCAAGGAACCCGCAGATCTTCCCCGGCCCCGGCACGATGATTGCCTCTACCTGTCCGCTGCATACGTCAAACTCCACATCCACCGCACACCCCAGGCGCCGCCCGCTGCAGATATTGATCACTTCCCTCTCCCTGAGCTCACAGACCCTCATAATCCACTCCTTTCCTCCCCACCGCTGCAGCTGTTCCGCCCTGCATTCTGCTTTATGCCGCATCAGTTCCCGTCATACATCACACATCTTATCTATATTATATGCTCCCTCCGTTGAAAACGTCCCCATCCCGGCGCCCCGGCGTAACATCAGGGAATACCATTTTGTTCCGGCTTGCAGCATCCAGCTGTCTGCGTTACAATAACAGAGACACAGTCGCTCCGGCAACTGAACCGGTAAAATCTATAAAACTGACAGGAGATTTATGTATATGAAAGAAACCATTCTACTTTTTAATCCACCGGAACGTGAGCAGCTCCTCAAGATCGAGATGGCGCTCTTTCCGCTCCACATCCGCCTGAAAAAGGTATCGACAGAGAGTTACATCCAGCCTCTGGGCGTACTGGCAGGTATAAAAGATATGGAACCTGTGGACGGTACTTATGAGGGAGATGAGCTGCCAGGCACTCTGTTCGTCTTCTGCTTCTTCAATGACAACCAGCTGAATCAGGCTCTGGCAGCCCTGCGGAAATGTGGCGCGGGCCCCTTCCCATACAAGGCCATCCTGACACCCACTAACAGCAGCTGGAGTGCTCCGGAGTGTTTTGCAGAGATCCGCAGAGAGCATGAAGCCCTGCATCCGTAGAGAACCACTGCGAGAATCTTGCAAAACTTCCGCAGCTAAATTATAATAGTAAATATTGCAGATCAACAAATATTTACACAGTTATCCGGAGGCAGCCATGTGGAAGAGAAAAGTTATGAAAAAAAGAAGCCGCATATCTTTAAAGCAGAATTACTGGAAAGCGGTATCTGTCTGTTTTCTTATAGCGGTTCTTACAGCGGCATATCCTTTGTCGACTACGTTTCTTTCACTGCGCACCGGCGGCGCTGCCGCTGATGTGCCTTTTACTCCGGAAGTTTCCAATTCACAGACTGTCTTCGAGACAGTCAGACATTTTTTTAATGGTACTTTCCTGCAGGATTTCTATCAGGGAAAAGCAGGAGAGGCTGTCGGTTTTCTGACTGATCTTCTCACTCCTGTGACCTCTCCGTTCTTTTCTGTACTGCGGACCGTCAACAACATTGTCACGGAAGATCTGGGGCCGGCTCTTATTTTCCCCCTTGCCGGTATCGCAGCTGCCGTATTGTATCAGATTTTTGTCAATAATATCCTGCTGATCGGTGAGAAGCGTTTCTTTCTGGAAACGCATAACTATCATCGAACACCGGTCAGCAAGATTTTCTTCCTCTATAAACTTCGCTGTCTTGCCAATCCCGCATGGATCATGCTCTGCCGCACCTTTTTCCAGTTTCTGTGGGGGCTGACTATCATCGGCGGGGTCATCAAGCACTATGAATACTGCATGATTCCATTTATTCTGGCTGAGAATCCGAAGATCAGCCGGAAAAATGCTTTTTTTCTGTCCAGGCAGCTTACTCACCGGAACAAGTGGAAACTCTTTCTGCTGGATCTCTCCTTTCTCGGCTGGCGGATCCTTTCCGTTCTGACGCTTGGACTGCTGGATTTTTTCTACGTCAATCCTTATATAACAGGATGCAGGGCAGAACTTTATCTATCTCTGAGGCGCAATTATGTCCTGTCCCGGGCATCATGTTACGAATGCCTGAATGACTCCACTCTGGAGCACGTACCTACAGAGGATGAGCTGCTTATCATGAAGGCACTCTACGATGATTCCCAGGGGCCGTATACGAAAATGACCAGCTTCGAGGCGGACCAGTATCCCGCTTTCCTCTTTTCTATCCAGCCGCCGCTCTGTGCGGTACGCTATCCGGTAAATGCAGGCAGGAAATATGATCTGCTGTCATATCTGTTCCTGTTCTTCGCGTTTTCCATATTCGGCTGGCTGCTTGAAACACTGATCTGCCTCTTCCGGAGCGGAGCCCTGCCGGATACTTTACTCCTGTTCGGTCCGTGGAGTCCGATGTATGGCATATGCGGCATACTGCTGCTGACAGTCATGAAGAAGCTGATGGATAAGTCAGCGCTTGTATTCATACTGAATCTGATCCTGTATTCAGCGGCCGAGTATCTGGTAAACTGGATCGCGGAGGCTGCCCCTGAAGTATCTGCCGTGGACTACAGCTCGTACCTGATGAGTCTGAACGGCAGAGTATATGCAGGTACTTCGATTGTTTTCGCATTGCTTGGCTGTGCGTTCTTGTATTATCTTGCCCCCAGGTGGGACAGTCTGTTTACCAGACTCCCCCGTACAAGACGCAGGCTGATCTGTGCGGTATTGTCACTGCTCTTCCTTGCAGATCTGGTACTGTCCATATACAGCAGGGTGCTCTGATCCGGTCTGCGATATCACAATCGGTATTTTTCGCATTCCACGTCATACCTGCCTGCGCAGGAGCAGCCCGAATGCTTTTTAACACTTCTATATACAGCAGAAAGGATATTAACATATGAGTGATATATATATCAGCAAAGAACATTTTACACATACGCCGGACTGCACCGGCCGCCCGGACAAGGAGCGCCGGGTCTATGAGCTCCTGGAGAGACTGGATATCCCATTTGAAGGAGTAGACCACGAGGTAGCGCCTACCATCGAGGCCTGCCGGGGGATTGAGGAGGAACTGGGAATCATGCCCTGCAAGAATCTTTTCCTCCGTAATCGGCAGAAAACCATGTTCTATCTGCTCCTTATGCCCGGGGACAAGAAGTTCCTCACAAAGGATCTGTCACATCAGCTTGGCATCTCCCGACTCTCCTTTGCAGAGCCGGAATATATGGAGCAGTATCTGGACATCACCCCGGGAAGCGTCAGCGTCATGGGCCTGATGAACGATACTGAAGGTAACGTAAATCTGGTCATTGACGGCGACATCCTCCGCAGTGAATATATCGGATGCCATCCTTGTATGAACACGGCCAGCCTGAAGATAAAAACCAGAGACATCCTGGAGAAGTTCCTGCCTTACATTGGACACACATGGACAGCAGTGGAGCTATGAGTCTAGGTTGATGTTTTTATTGCTTTTTCTCTGCAATGATAGTAAACTTTTTATAAGTCATCTTCTCACGCATGCGGCGTTAAAACAGCTATTTTAGCCTCATTAGACGTCTTGCGCGAATCACGAAATTATAACAGGAAAGGACCATATACCATGAAAAAAAGAGTTGTTGTAGCACTGGGCCACCGTGCCCTGGGAACCACGCTTCCCGAACAGAAGATCGCAGTAAAGCATTCGTCAAAATGTATCGCAGACCTGATCGAGGAGGGATATCAGGTCGCTATCACCCACAGCAATGCTCCACAGGTAGGCATGATCCACACCGCCATGAATGAATTTGCCAAAGCGCATCCGGAATATACCCCGGCGCCCATGTCTGTCTGCTCTGCCATGAGCCAGGGATACATCGGCTATGACCTGCAGAACGGGATCCGGGAGGAACTGCTGAACCGGGGCATCTATAAGACTGTCAGCACGGTTCTGACCCAGGTCATCGTCGATCCCTATGACGATGCGTTCTATACTCCTACGAAAGTGCTGGGCCGCTATATGAATGCCCAGGAAGCCAACGAAGAGCGCAAGAAAGGGAACTATGTGATCGAGGAATCCGGGAAAGGTTTCCGCCGTGTCGTATCCGCTCCCAATCCAGTGCAGATCGTAGAACTGGACGCTGTAAACGCTCTGCTTGACGCAGATCAGATCGTCGTTGCCGCAGGCGGCGGCGGGATTCCGGTCCTGGAGCAGGACAATCATCTGAAGGGTGCCAGCGCCGTGATCGAGAAGGATCTGGTAGCCGGGAAACTGGCTGAAGGGATCAACGCAGACATGCTCATCATCCTGACCAATGTGGAGAAGGTCTGCATCAATCTCGGACAGCCGGACGAGGAGCCTCTGGGAGAGATCTCCGTAGAGCAGGCGAAGGCCTATATGGATGAGGGACATTTCGGAATTTACAACATGTATCCGAAGTTCAAGGCTTCCGTAGAGTTTATCGAGGGCCGCGAGGGAAGATCCGCCCTGATCACATCCTTTGACAAAGTCAAAGATGCTCTGAAGGGCAAGACCGGTACTGTGATTCGCTGATAAAAACAGGCAAAGCGCTGATCTGACATTTTCTGATCAGTGCTTTGCCTGTTTTTCTATTTTCTATATATTTCTTTCAAGACTCGCTTGCGAGTCTTGGCGCGGGATTCGGGTCAGCTTTAGCTGACATAATACATCTCCGAATCCCTGCGCATCCTCGCGGAGCGTATATCAGATGGGGGATTGACACCCGCCACTGATACTGATTTGTCACTCACCGCCTATAGAGGCGGGAGTCATCCCACATCTGATATACAAGCAGTATGATATCACTTTTTTTCATGTGCTCCTATAAATTTATCACCGTTTTTATGTATCATATGCGTCGGCTCTTCCGCAACCCAGATTTCAGTATCCCATGCAATGGACAATAATTTTTCTTTGCATTTCTTCATCTTTTTTCAGCTCACGTTTTTTCGTATCGCCGAGGTAGAGCAATATGGATCCTGATACGAAATTAGGCGCACAAACCTCAAGGATCTCCTTCTGCAGTTTATTATGAGAAGACCGCTCAAGGTGGAATTCCTCTCCGCCAAACTTAACATCCATTCCCTTTTCTATTTTTTTGATCTGAGAGTATCGCAAACTGGTTTGTCAATCTGTATGCGTTTTTTTCGCTTTGAGATTTTTCTCTGTTATGTTCTAAAATAGCGATATCGCACAGAGGGGTAACTGTATCATCTCTGTTTCTGAACTCCACAACTTGTCCGGTCTTAAACAGATATCCTGATTTTCTGGGCTCATTCTCCATTTCCGAAAGGAATTTCAAGGCTGCGATATCCTCCTGATCTGCCGGGATCAGTACGTAGTAATTCTCTGGTCCGGGCAGACAGACAGATGCCTTGACATTCAGGATACGCAGATTTCCATAATCCTCTGCGTCATTACATATTGCTATACATATTTCCCGCTGCTGAAGCTCTGTCTTCTCCCCATACAGGATCATGGTTTCCTGCAGAACACTCTCCATTCCAAAAACTTTTTCCCTGGAAACAAAGAGATGCATTCTCTTTATGCTCAGATTATCCAGCAGATATTTTCTGAAGCGTTTAAATTCAAGACTCGCTTGCGAGTCTTGGCGCGGGATTCGGGTCAGCTTTAGCTGACATAATACATCTCCGAATCCCTGCGCAGCCTCGCGGAGCGTATATCAGATGGGGGATTGACACCCGCCACTGATAC
>DXCZ01000082.1 GCA_019115765.1 Candidatus Mediterraneibacter stercoripullorum
GTATCAGTGGCGGGTGTCAATCCCCCATCTGATATACGCTCCGCGAGGCTGCGCAGGGATTCGGAGATGTATTATGTCAGCTAAAGCTGACCCGAATCCCGCGCCAAGACTCGCAAGCGAGTCTTGAATTGTTGAATGTAATTTTACGCAGATGTAGAGTGAAAACGGGAATATGCCGGAAACAACGGCAAAAAAAGACTGCGCCGCTTGGCTCAGTCTTCCGAAATGAACATATTGCATAATATCAGTATTCGTGCCTGACAGCACGTCTTTGTCATGAAGCTGATATGCCCTGTCCTTTTGCCTGAGAGATCGGACATATAGTGTCCTTACACCTTCGGCGCTCCTGCTTTCAGAGACTCTCCAGAGTTCCACCTCATAGGTACAAGATGAATATAAAAAGCCGGAAATCAGACTTGAACTGACGACCCCTTCATTACGAGTGAAGTGCTCTACCGACTGAGCTATTCCGGCATTCGCCGTCCTTTTCAGACGAACCTTTGTTATTATATATCCATTCCGGGCAAATTTCAACTGTTTTTTAAAAAATCTTGTGCTATACTGGAAAGGCAGGTTACTGTGATCAGTAACAATGGCCGGATAAAAGGAGGAGTTTAAAATGAAACCGACAGAAGAGACTGTGAAATTGTTTGAGAAGGACCGATTCGCTACTTGCAACGGTGCTGTTATTGATGAAGTGGATGACCACTATGCAAAATGCAGCCTTAGGATTGAAGATAACCACAGAAACGCCATGGGAGCAGTTATGGGAGGAGTATATTTTACACTGGCAGATTTTGCATTTGCGGTTGCGGCCAACTGGCAGCAGATCGGTACGGTGTCTCTGAATTCGGATATTGCATATCTTGGTTCAGCCAGAGGGGACAGACTGACGGCTGAGGCATTCTGCATGAAGAACGGCCGGACGACCAGCTATTACCGGATTGAAGTAAAGGATGCGGAAGATCGTCTGGTAGTAGTTGTAAATACAACAGGCTACAAGACTGCATGAAACCGCTGATTTTCGCGTACAGGGGTTACTGTTCTCTCGTTCTTAGCTGCACACCATAAACGTCCGGACAGTAACGCTCAAGGAGACAGGCGGACAGATATGCTTGCATCCGGCATTGACTTCCGGTACAGCATATGATATCATCTACTCCGCAAAACGAATATCTTTTTCAAATAGCATTGCATAAATACATTTATTGTAAGTCATATGGTTTTCCTGTTTCAGAATTCAAACAGGCATATGGCTTTTTTTATTGTTCTGTCCCAGCAGGACAGATAATCTGACAGACAGACTGTTAATATAAAACAAAGTATACATGAAAGGAAATTTCTGTAATTATGGAAAAGGATAATCATTTTATGCAGACCAGACCTGTTTTTTCTCTTCTGGTCTCCATGTCAGTACCTATGATGCTTTCCATGCTGATCCAGTCACTTTACAACATTGTAGACAGCATTTATGTGTCCCGCCTTGGCACGGACGCACTAACCGCCGTATCTCTGGCATATCCGCTTCAGAATGCAATTGTCTCTGTTGCCGTAGGCATCGGAGTAGGGATCAGCTCGGCCATCTCGATATACCTGGGATCCGGTAACCAGGAGCGTGCAGACAGAGCGGCCAGCCTGGGGATCCTGCTGACCGTGTTTCACTGCATTCTGTTTATTCTGGCTGGGATTTTCGTGACCAGACCGTTTCTCAGGCTTTTTACCGACGATCCGGCGGTCCTTAAGGACGCCTGCGATTATACCTATATCGTACTTTGCTTTTCCTCCGGTTCGCTCCTGCAGATTGCCTTTGAGAAGATCTTCCAGGGGATCGGCCAGATGAAGATCACTATGTATCTTCTCATCGCAGGCTGTGTCATTAACATCATCCTGGACCCGATCCTTATATTCGGCCTGCTGGGATTTCCGGCTCTGGGTGTTGCGGGAGCTGCAATTGCAACTGTGATCGGACAGATCAGTGCGTTCCTCCTCTACATCCTGGTTTATCTCCGAAAATCTTATGCCGTCCACATCCGGATGAAATATATGAAACCGGACCGGAAACTTATCTGCCAGATTTACAGTGTGGGGATCCCTTCCAGTATTATGATGCTTCTCCCCTCTGTGCTGATCAGCGTACTGAACCGGATTCTTGCGGCATTTTCCGAAGTATATGTGGCTGTTCTCGGCGTATATTACAAACTGCAGACATTTATCTACATGCCTGCAAACGGCATCGTTCAGGGGATGCGTCCGATCATCGGATACAACTTCGGAGCCGGTGAGGAGGCAAGAGTCCGCACCGCTGTCCGATACAGCCTTGCCAGCGCGGCGTCCATCATGCTGATCGGAACTGTCCTCTCTCTGGCGATCCCCAGGCAGATCTTCGCGCTTTTTGACGCAGATGCAGAGCTGATGGAGGCCGGTATTTCCGCACTCCGCATCATCTCCCTGGGCTTCCTCATCTCCTCTGTGGGCGTGATTTATTCCGGTACTTTTGAGGCCCTGGGAAACGGAAGGGACTCTCTGATCATTTCTCTGCTGCGCCAATTTGTGATCACGATACCGCTCAGCCTGATCCTGTCACATTCTTGTGGTCTGGGCCCCGCAGGCGTCTGGATTGCCTTCCCTGCCGGTGAGATCTGCGCTGCTTTGGTCGCTTTCTTCCTTCTGAAGACATACAGGAACGGAAAATATTCTCCTCTGTAGGCTCAGGGCTCGCTCTCTTTCCGCGCCTGCGGCTGCAGAATTTTCTACTGCGGTGATTTATACCTGATTTATAAAACAGCAATTTTTACAAAAGCAGAGCTGCTGCCCGGAACAGATAAACTGAATCTCAACAAATCCCTCGTTTTCTCTGTCCGGGCAGCAGCTCTGCTTTTCCTGCTTTCTATTCCATTTCAAAATTGGCAAAATACTGTTCTGTCAGCTCCTCGTCTTCTCCGTTTACCATCAACCGCATGGGCAGTCCCAGTTTAACGGACATCAGTCCAAGGAGTGATTTTCCGTCTATGCGGAAATTTCTGTTAGACATATCTGTCACATCAATGTCTGATTTCATCTTCTGACATACTTTACAGAAATTCATCAATTGTCCCGATGACATGAATTTAATCTTCTTCTCAACCATTTTTAAGGACCTCCTGATTTAATCCTTACGTAGTATATAATAAGTTTGGAGAGAAGGCAAGTTAATTTTTTGTCAGGATTTTCAATTAATGTGAACAGTATTGCTCTTGACACATATTTCTATTTCTATACGCATGTTCCTGTTTCTATGTTGCTATTTCACAGCGCCATTATCGCACCTGTTCCCCCATGAATCGATGAGCCGTCCTTCTCTGTACACACAGATGATCTCGCAATGATTTGCGCACTTCCCGCATGTAACTTCCCGTGTCTTAAATTCCATGTCAGCCACATCGAAAGAAAAATTCCCTTCACTTTGCTGCTCTTTTGCCAGGACTGCGATCCCAAATGCGCCCATAAGGTGCCCATTTTCATCAACGATGACAGGCATTCCCAGTTCTTCCTCAAACATTCTGACTACACCTGCGTTTTTGCTTACGCCGCCCTGAAATACCACCGGTGAAATGATCTTCTTGCCTTTTGCCACGTTGTTCAGATAATTTCCGGCTACTGCCTTGCACAGCCCGGCGATGATCTCCTCCTTCGGGCAGCCCACCTGAAGCTTATGCACCAGGTCAGATTCTGCGAAAACCGTACAGCGGGCCGCAATGGGAGCCGCCTTTTCCGCCTTGAGAGCGATCTCTCCGAATTCCTCCACTTCCACGCCAAGTCTGTGGGCCTGGCTGGACAGAAATGCCCCGGTTCCTGCGGCACAGAGTGTATTCATGGCATAATCCACCGCAACTCCGTTTTCCACACAGATGATCTTGGAATCCTGACCTCCGATCTCCAGGATCGTGCGCACATCCGGGTGGATTGTAGTCGTTCCCACCGCATGGGCTGTAATTTCATTTTTTACCACCTGGGCGCCGATCATACTTCCGATCAGCTTTCTTGCACTTCCCGTTGTTCCCGATGCCACAACCCGGTAATGTTCTTCATCAAACTGTTCTTTCAACGCATGAAGCACATCCTTTGTCGCCTTGACAGGATTTCCTTCTGTCCACAGATAACACTCAGCAAGGAATTCATTTTTTTCGTTTATGATCACGCCTTTTGTTGATATGGAACCAATATCGATTCCAAGATAAGCCTTTTCTTTCATCGTATTACCTTCTTCTTTCTCTCCAGCATATCGTAAAATGCTTCCAGTCTTGTATCCAGTCCGGTATCACTTTCCTGCATATCATAACTCAGATACAGGACCGGTATATGATAATCTCTGCTGATATTCTGCAGGACGGGGATCGCGTCCATTTCAGGCGTACAGCCGAAGGATTTCACATGGACGATCCCATCGAATCCTTTTCTGGCATAATCAAGTGCCGAATTGACTGTCCAGGTAGTCGTTGGTCCCATACTGAACTGTGCATAGTCCCTGATCCTTGGTCTGAGCGTTTCTTCCCTGGCACGGAAATGGCAGTTTGTCACACTCATGAAACGATACACTGACGCTCCCAGGCGGATCAGCTTTTCCTCCAGATTCTGATTGGAATGTTCATCCATGATCGTATAATATTCCCCCACTATTCCAATCTTCACCGGATTCTCCGGAATATGCTGTGGCAGCTCATTCATGGCCTGTTTTGCCTTCTGATATCCGGCCTTGATCTCACCACTGCTCTCAGCGATCTGCATTTCCAGCAGGAACTGCTGGTATACTTTTCTGAAGCTTCCCGGCACTTCTTCAAATCCGGCATTCTTATAGTACATCTCCCTGATCTCATCCATGTATTCGGCCATTTTTATACCCTCATAGGCGCCTGTCAGCAGCTTAGCAGGATTCATCTTAGGGTTTATTTTTCTGGCAAGCTTCAGCCATTCTTTCTTTTTGCCTCCCATATATTCCGCCAGATTGATGAATTCACAGCGATATCCCAGTTCACGGATGATTTCTTTCTGTAATTCCCCGTAATAATCAAGCCGGCAAAGTCCGCCTGTCTCTACCAGTATATCTGCGCCGGACTCCACTGCCTCTATCAGACTGCCGAGAGAATGTTTGAAAGGTGCGCATGCATAATCCGGACTATATTTTGTCCCCAGTTCATCCGTCTCCTTCGTAGCAGGCGGCAGCTGTATAAATTGCGCTCCTATAGCCTGTTCTACAATATATCTGATCGCATAGTTATAATAGCTGATTCTGGGAAATGCGATCTTTTTCCTTTCATCAATTCTTAGTTCCATATCCGCCTGCTTTCTGATATCTGATGATATCAATAAAACTTTCCAGCCTGGTCTCCACACCCGCAGTTCCGCTCTGGGCATCCAGTGTGAGGTTTAAGACAGGAATGCTCCTGATCTTCCGGATCAGCATGTCGTTTACCAGTGAATCCGGACCACACGGATATGCACTCACCAGGATAATGCCGTCCACTTTCTTCCGAAGCATCATGATCCCGCCTGTCATCTCCCGGTTGATCAGCCATGGCATGACTTTCGAGAAATCATAGCTTTTCTTCAACGCATCCGAACGGTCTACATAATCCGTATAAAGCACGTCCGTCCCCATTTTATTTAACAGAGTCGCCAGTTCACCGCCCATATAGGCGTCGTGGAGCACATAGGGATGTCCGGCAAGAAGCACTTTGATTTTTTTGCTTTCCAGCAGCTGCGTCTGTTTTTTGTTTCTTGTTTTCAGCCAGTTTTCCTGCTGTTTTTTTGCGTATGTATATGCTTTCTTCGACTCTTTTTTTGTTTTCCCGAGGTTCCCGCCAAGCTCGATGTACACCTTTTCTTCTGTCGTTTTTGTATACCAGTCATAACTGACTGTCAGCACACGGATACCCTCGTCCCGGAAAATGTTTCTGATCAGATCCGGCAGAGCTTCGTATCTTGTACACATTTTTTCTGTAGTTTTGTATCCGCCCATCCTGGGCACAAAGAGTGCATCGCATTTTCCGAGCAGTTCTGCCACGTGTCCAAGATACATTTTAAAAGGCAGGCAAGCCTCATCGATAGCCTTTGCTGTTCCTTCCTCCAGCATCTTTCTGTCGCTTTTTGAACTGAATACGCAGCTGTAACCCAGCTGTTCAAAAAAATTTTTCCACAGTACGCCATCCCGGTACGCCATCAGCCCCCGCGGAATGCCGATTGTCTGTATCTTATCCAATAACACTGCCTCCTTGTATTTTAAAGAGGATTGCGTATGATACGCAATCCCCCTTCATAATTCTAACATACCAGTATAAATTATCTCTCATCCGACATTTGTCTTATATGACGGAAAACTTTTCCATGTACCGGCTGCTTATTATTTTCCGTACTAAGATACCGGCTTACTGTCAGCCTGTCCTTCCGCAGGCTGATCTTCCTTTTTCTTCGGACGGTTGACCTGCAGCTGTACATTTACGCCCAGAGGATTGATCACCACACCCTTCGCATCCGGCACAAGTATTTCCGGGATCTTCGCAGCCGGGATAGCCATAAGCCGCATTTTCTTTCCTTTACTGAACTTCTGGACCTCCAGCGCATCTGTAAACACAGGCTGGTAGATCAGCCCGTTCTTCTGTTTCAGGATCGGCACCTGACCGTTTTCCTCAATCGCTATGATATAAGTCCCTTTCTGATAGTGGGCAAGCAGTTCTTCCTGAAGTTCACGGATCTCCGGAGTTGGTTCCGTAGTATTCTGTCTGCGCATTTCCTGCATGAAGTAAAGCGCTGTAAGATGGAGCGCCGGATTCTCCACCACCTTCTTGCTGCCAGGGACCTCTTCCGGTTTTTTCCGCGCGACCAGCTCATTCAGCTGAATCTGTATTTCCGTATCTGTCCCACTGTTGACTGCAAGACAGTTTACATCCATGGTAAACAGACTTGTATAAAATCCGAGCAGCTGCTTGTCATTCAGCTTTGCCACCGCTGTCTGATAACGGTCCGCCGCAAGCTGTTTTGCCTTTTCCTTTGCGTCTTCCAGACGGTAATAAAGCAGCACCTCGTCATCGTATGTGTTCTCATCGCATAAAACAAAAGGCATTCTGGTGGCTGCCGACATCACGACATAAAGTTCGCCCGGATTTCTAAGGGCAGCCAGCGTTTCCTGCTTAGTAACTGCTGTATCTTTCTTCTTTTCTTCCATAACCGTTTTGTTCCTTTCTGTCGATCATTGAACCGTAAATTATTTTATCAGTATCACCGGACAAAATCAACCATAACTGTTCGATGTTATACCGCCCCTCGTCAGATATCACAGCAGCTGCTGCAAGATCTCCCAGAGTTCCAGTAAATGCGGGATAAAAATAATACATCCGATAAAGACCGCCATGATCGCAGTAAACAGCACAGCCCCTGCGGCAGTATCTTTTGCAATCTTGGCCAGCGGCTTTCTCTCCTCTGTCACCAGATCGACCACCGCCTCAACCGCCGTATTGACCAGCTCCAGCGACACCACCATTCCAAACAACAGCAGGCAGATACACCATTCCATTGCTGAGATTTGGAAAAATGTCCCTGCTGCTGTCACAATGATTGCTGCAACACAATGAATCTTCATATTGCGTTCCTTCTTGATCCCGGTCCATATTCCTTCAAAAGCATAGCCGAAGCTCTTTGTAATCGGATTTTTCCTCTTGTCTCCCTTCATAACCTTCTCCTTCCTCTTCCGTCAGCCGTCCGGCCGGTAAATATTTCCAGAAAATTCTGAAAACGGCGTCAAAAAGTACCTGTCCCTTTTTTCCGCCGTTTTCAGAATTTTCTAATTATTTTCTCGACAGCAAATGTTTGATAAATACATACAACACTATCATAAACGCCATCACATATCCGAATGCCCCCAGTGCGGGGATTCCCAGTATCTTAGGCGTCATGTCTGTTGTACAGATGATGCTGGAGCTGATCAGCAGCGCCATCACCCACAGTCCCATGACAATATTGCGGACCAGTCTGCGCAGCAGCCGGGCCAGATCGTCTGTCACCTGCAGATCCAGATTGATCTTGGCCTGCCCTTTCAGATATCCATGCATCATATCTGAAACAAGGGATGGGATATCCAGCGCCTTGCGAAATGACTTAAGGACACTCTTGCCGCTGCTCTTCAGTTCTTTCTTAATATCCAGATCGCGCAGGAAGCTGTTTGCCATGCGGGCGGTGGCGATCTCTACCATGTTAATATCCGGGGAGATATCTGCCAGCACTCCTTCCATATGAGTCAAGCCCCTGGCCAGCATGGTAAGTCCGTGGGGCATCATGATCTTATTTTCTTTCATGACATCCATCAGATCTGTCATTACTTTTGCTATATTGATATTTCCGATATCGACATTGCCGTATTTCGTCAGAAGGCTGTCAATTCCTTCGTACAGCTTCCTCTGATCCGGCTTTTCCTTGAATTCTCCAAGCCCCATAACCGCCTGCTGGATCAGTCCAACATCATTCAACGCCACACCCTGCACTGCTTTGCTGATCATTTCCCTGTCATGCTCTGTGAGACGTCCCATCATCCCCATATCGATCCAGATGATCTTGCCGTCCCGGATCTTCACATTGCCTGAATGAGGGTCTGCATGGAAGAAGCCATCATCCATGACCTGTTTGATATAGTTATCGACCAGCTTGCTCCCAATCTCCTTCAGATCGTATCCCTGTTCCAGCAGAGCCTCCTTGTCGTCAATCCCGCAGCCATCGATATATTCCATGACAAGCACATGAACTGTGGTATACTGCTGATACAAGGTCGGCGTACCGACAAAACTGACGTCCTTATTCCTCCGGGCGAACTCTTCCATGTTGGAAGCCTCTGTAAGAAAGTTCATCTCGTCCCGGGTAACAGACCACAATTCATCCAGCACCATGTCCAGGTCCGCCATTCCCTTGATGCTGACAGGGGGCAGCAGCTTTACCGCCTTATGAAGAAGGGCAATATCTCTGGCCATCTTCTCATAGATTCCCCGTCTCTGAACCTTCACCACTACCTGCTCTCCCGACCGCAGCACGGCCCGGTGCACCTGGGCAATAGAAGCAGATCCCTGAGGCTCCTCCTCAATACTGGAGAAAACTCTCTTCCAGGAGCGCCCGTAGGATTCCTCGATCACGCTGACAAGCTCATCAAAGGGCATAGGCGTTACTTCCGAACGCAGAAGAAGGAGCTCATCACAGTACCTCTTCGGCAAAATATCCGAATGCATGGACATGATCTGTCCCAGTTTGATAAACGTGGGACCCAGATCCTCCAGGATCAGCCTCAGTTTCTTAGGTGTAACGCCTCTCGTGATATTATGCTTTCTCAGTACTGCTGTGATCTCCCTCAGCCTTGAATTATATTCTATGGGTTCTATCGTGCTCATCTTCTTCTGCGCTCTCCCTGTTCCATATATCTGTTTTTCGAATCCGTATCTGACATAGAGCCATATGTGAAGACATCTGTCTGCCGTCACACCGGATATCGGCTATTCGTTCTCAGGATCTTTCAGATCATCATCTGTATCATCCGCATTTTTCTCATCGTCCGCTGCTTCAGTCTCCTTTTTCCGGATCTGTTCTTTCAGGGCTGCGATCTGTTCCGGCGTCATCTTGTCCAGAAGTTCACTCAGTTCTTCCGCAGAAGAGGGTTTTACAGAAACATTCACTTTTTCTTTTACTGTTTTCTTTATATTGTGTTTCAGCTCCTCGTTCAGCACCTTGCCCTGCTCTACCGTCAGTTCTCCCTTTTCCACCATCTCGTCAAGCAGTTCCTTTGACTTCTCTGCTGTGACCGCCACAGCGCCCACTCCTGCAAGAAAGATTTTTTTCAGATTATCACTCAGTTTTTCCATAATTATGCCTCCTGATTTCCGTATTTTTCTTTATATCTGTCGATACATTCCTCAATAACCTTTACCGCTCCGAGAGCGCCTTCGAACTCATTTACAGCTGTCTTCTTCCCCTCCAGGTCTTTATACACGGTAAAGAAATGCCTGATCTCGTCAAAAATATGCTTCGGCAGCTGTGAGATATCGGTGTACGCCTCGTATGTAGGGTCTGCCCAGGGAATCGCGATCACCTTTTCATCTCCTGATCCTCCGTCTGTCATTGTCATAACTCCGATCGGATAACATCTTACCAGTGTCATGGGTTCCAGCGGCTCCGAACACATGACAAGTACATCCAGCGGGTCTCCGTCGTCCCCAAGGGTCCGGGGAATAAAACCATAATTCATAGGATAATGAGTAGATGTATAGAGCACCCGGTCCAGTATGATCAGCCCTGTCTCCTTGTCCAGCTCATACTTCTTCTTGCTTCCCTTTGATATCTCGATCACAGAAATAAAATCCGTTGGGAAGATCCTTTCTTCGCTGATATCATGCCAAATATTACCCATAATAAATGACACCTCCCTGCTCTTAAATTGTCTTACTTAATTTTACATCGTATGGATGGATACGTCCAGTGTATTTTTGGTCTCAGTGACAAGTCAGGGGAGACTGTATTGTTCATTTGGTCTCGGACTTCCGCCATAACGGAGCTGTGTTGTCACGGCGGCCGGGCCTTCGCGACGGCATGGGACTCCCCGACTAAGTTCTGAGACCGGGGTACGAATGTGAGTAGAGGGAGTAAACAGAAAAAAGAGGCGGACACCGTCCTGTATTGCAGGGCGGTGCACGCCTCTTATAAGCGAGGGCTGCTGCCTTCTGTTTATTTGCCTCGGCAATTGCCGGTCAGATTAGTTTTTCCTTTTTCTTCCGGTTGTAAAGAGGATGATCAGACCTCCGATGGTGATGATGTAGAGGACGATGCTTCCTGCAAGTGCCGGAGTTCTCCACAGTGCCTGTGCAGGTTCCAGTTCAGTGGCGTAGCTGTTTGCAACTGTGTAGAGATACTGATGTGCAGCCTCTCTGAGCAGCTGCTGTCCGGATGCTGTCTCTGCCAGGCGGTCACATGTTTTCGCGCCATTCATACCGTTATAGAGAAGCGCGGTGCCGCCTGCTGTGATTGCCACCTCCGGATCCATGAATCCGTGTTCCTCATTATTGTCCGTCAGGACCGTTCCCTGGAATCCCCACTCATTCCTGAGGACATTGGTAAGCAGAGCTTTGCTTCCGCCGGCCCAGGTTGTCCCGAGATTATTATATGAAGACATCATAGCTGTGAGTCCGCCTTCTTTTACTGCATACTCGAATGGCTTCAGATATATCAGATGTGGGATGACTCCCGCCTCTATAGGCGGTGAGTGACAAATCAGTATCAGTGGCGGGTGTCAATCCCCCATCTGATATACGCTCCGCGAGGCTGCGCAGGGATTCGGAGATGTATTATG
>DXCZ01000083.1 GCA_019115765.1 Candidatus Mediterraneibacter stercoripullorum
TTCTTCGTCATAAATGATCCGGTCTGGTGATCTGTAGTGAAACACGTGTAATTCCTTTCTGTAAAACAGGGTAATAAAATTGGTCTGAAAGCTTTCTGTAAAGTATAACGGATGAAACGGAGAAAAAAACAAAGCCGAACGGCTAAATTACTGTTTTAAGTCAATAATTAAGCCGCTCGGCTAAGAAGGTCAGGAATGATTGTCTTCTGTCAGTTCTCTCCCCTTTTTTATCAAATCTTCCAATGTATATGCCGGATAAACGCGGATCTGATCACTTTCCATATCAGACTTTATGATCTTTTTTGTATCGGGCAGATAGGTTCTCATCCCAGGAATCGCTGCTGTCTGGGTCCATTCCTCCATGGATATTCTTACTCCCTGTGTTTCGCCTGTAAGATCCCACAAATACATGGTTTGTCCTCCACTCTCTTCAAGCACGGCAAATTCCGACTCCCCGCCTGCTCCCTGCAGACGGATACTGCCTTCCTTTTCCCCATTTTCTGTATTATATATTGAAACAGTATAGGTATTATCCCACATTAGTATATAACGGTCATCTACGGCAAACCGGATCTCACTGACCATCTCCGCAGGGATATCTGACTCAATCTCCTGCTCTGTTTTTCCACTCTCCGTATTATAAATCCTCAGGCAACCATCAGGTTCCAGCGAAGCGATCCACGACCTGACTTCACCAACACATACAGCAGGACTCATCTCCTCTCTGCAATGGCTTTCAATAAAGCGCCATTCTTCCTTCTCCAGAGAAAAAACCGCATATCCGGTTAATTCCTTTCCGCCTATACTTTCGTACAAAGTTACAACAGCACAGCCATTTGCGCCAATATGAAGACTTACGTTTTTGGGGTCATCCCGATCAATCCCATAAATACTCCCTTCATAAGGGAGAGCCGTACTTTTTTTCTTTTCTCCATCTACCCACCATGACAGAACATAGGTATAATCCTCGTCCAAGTCAATGTCTGCTGAGAACACAGGGCTGCCCGCCGCTTTCGGAGCCGTACACATATGGAGACCGCCATGCTCATCCAGATCTTCGTATCTGTAAAATCGGTCATTTCCTATGTCATAGACCGACTCACTGAAGATCAGTTTCTGCTCATCAGCAGAAAAACCAAAAAACTCCATTCCTCTGATATCATTATATTCTTCCGGCACCTCTGCCGATGATCTTGGAACAAGTGTGGAAGCATCCAAAAACCACAGCACATCACCATACAGATCCGCCGCAAGGATAATATCTCCTGAGGGGAACGGATACATCCGGTCCCAGCAATGGATATAATCAGAAGATCTTTCTTCATTTTCATCCGTCATCGGATCCATATAATTCTTATCCCCTGTTTTTCTCAATATAACCACATTGCTTCTGTCATCATCCGGGATCCCGAATACAAATTCTCCTTCCAGACCTCCGCATGACAAAGCATAGTTCAGGTTGATACCGCTTGTCCAGGAATCTCCATACCCATACTCAAATTCAAGTAAACCGATGCTAAGAGTACCGCAGCTTCCATTTTCCATAACCACCCGGAAATCCAATTCTCTTCCGTCTTTCCAGTATGCGCTCAACACAGGGACCGGCAGATTGTGTACGAGCTTAGCTTCTCCCGTATGAAAATTAAAATAAACTGCGCAGGTATCATAAAAACAGACAGCTTCATGTTCTCCCATAAGATATAACGGCGACTCATCTTCTTCTACCAGCTCCATAGTGTATGAATTCCGAACTGTAAATTTCATTTCAGGGCAGGAATACACTGCAAACTCCATGTTCGTTTCGTACAGGTCTGTATATTCCGTCCAATATAAAAACACATCTTCCGTTGTGCAGAATTCTATTTGGATCTCATATAAAAAGAGCCCCTGCACTGCATAGTTTTCTTTTCCAATAAGACTTCCGTCAGTTGTATTAAAGACCCATAGTTCAAAACGATCTTCTTTATAATATTTAATCACAGCAGCAAAAAAGCGCCCATCCGGAGAAAAACAGACGTCGGAGAGAGAAGTCCCTTCATCAGTCAGCTCCATATTCTCTGTCTGTGCCAGAATACTGCCAGTGGAAGAAGAATAGAAACTGATCTTTTCATCTTCTTCCACTTCCCCGTCTGCTTTATACTGTTCATACACAGCTATCATTTCCCCGTCTGCCGAGACTGCTTTTTCAGCGGAGGAAATCTGTTCATAGTCAATACGCTGCTTCTCTGCTCCCGTCTTTGTATCAAGAAGAACCATTTCCGAAAAGCTGTCACAAAAAACCTTGCTGCCGTTTTCAGGAAGAAAGAGCACTCCCTGTTTTCCTTCCACATCCTCCAGCATATGCTCCCATAAGCAGCCGCCGTTTTTTCCATTGTATCCTCTCACGAATCCGAATTCATCAACAGTGACAGCCAGACTGCCGTCTGAAGACACGACCATATCGGTAATCGGTGTATCCTGATGGATCATGCAGTCCACGCGCATTGCGCTGTCACAGTATGCATAGAGGGCATTGCTCAGGGCATACTCAGCCCCAGCAGACGGCGGACGACTGTCATCTTTCCCCTGCGGCAGTGCTGCCAGTGCGCTTTCCACCGCAGAATATCGATCCCCGTCCGCAAGGTACTGCTCACTTAGCAGAGCAAGCGCATAGGACTCATTTTCCTGTGAACGCCGGTACTGTTCCTCTATGTCCGCATTCTTTTTCACAAGCATTCCTGCAAATGCAGCAGCGATCACTGCGGTTCCGCCCAGCACAACTGATATTCTCTGCTGACGGTATCTTCTCTCGCGCTGCCACAGAGCATCATATGGACATCTCAGTATTGCTGCTGCAAGACGGATAAATTCATTTTGTAATTTTCGCAGGACAGCCGCCGCATTATCCCCTGAAATATTTGCCGCAAGCGGCTCCACCTCCCGCACTGATCCATCATCCGGATTGCGCTGGTGTGTCAGCAGATCTGGAAAAGACTCTTCCGGCGTCCCATCCGCAAGTACGGCAAGAATATGGCTTCCGTCATGATGCTCCCGGAAATACTCGATCTCTCTTCTTACCCACATGGACTTTGGCGTCTCCGGTGTACAGATTACGATCAAAAAATCAGATCTGTCCAGGGCGGTATAAATATCGGAATTAAGATCACTGGAAATAGGCAGTTCATCCTCATCACGGAACACTTTTCCAAGCCTCTTCTCTCCATTTTTCCGTAACCGCACCGGTACGCGGTAATGTTCCAGCAGCCGATGCAGTCTTTTCGCAACCGCAGCGTCAAGTTTCTTATGCCTGTAGCTGATAAATGCAATATAACGGTCCTCTGTCATGATCCTTTCTCTCTCCTGTCATTCAGCCATCCGTTCTCACAGTCATTTTCCCGGAAAATCCTGTGTCTGCCGGCAGATTGAGCCTGATTACCACTCCGTCCCGCATGACTTCGATCCATCTGTCCTGCTCCTGATCCAACAGTCTGGAAAAATGGTTTTCTCCTGCGATCCGTTTTCCCCTCACTCCAATGATCAGGTCTTTGACCTGAAGTCCGGCTGCCTGTGCCTCTGTTGTCACCGCAGTAACTTCAATCCCGCAGTCCGCAGAAATATTCTCAAGGAATTCATTCAATACAGTTTCATCAATCTGCTCCCGCCAGGAAAGCGCGCCCGCAGAAGTCATCCAGCCAGTAACTGTGCTTTCGATCACATTCTCCTGCGCGCCAATCTCTATTAATTCTGCAATTGTTTCATCTGCCTTTGCAGCCGCATTTTCCGCATCTCCAGAAAGCAGAGACTGAGTGATCTCTGCCCAGGCGGTCACTGTACTCATATAGGGAAATTGTCCCGCTAAAAGAAGATCATCCATATACTCCGAGGTTCCGCTCTCGAAAAGATCCGCCGTAACAAGCATCTCCAACGCCGAACAGTATTCCATCAGTTCATCCGAAGCCTCCAGATTATAGGGATCATCAACGATCCTTTCAACCACACTGAAATCCACATCATCCAGAGAGGCAGAACCCAGACTTCGGTACGCCTTTACAAGTGCTTCATCCGCCAGTAAAGTCTGGTCAAAAGTATCAAGGAAATTTGTATTCAGCTCAGTATAGATAGGCTCCCCCTCTTCTGCTTCCAGCAGGCATTGCTCTAAAAGGGTGATATATGCCTCCAGGCAGGGCATCAGCCTCTCTTCCATCGCTCCCATCGCTGCAATCCGGCAGTCTCTGTAAAAGTAATCCATCTCGATTACAGTAAAATCCTGCGTACCGTCCAGCATTTCCTGCCAGAGGCTGTCACACCTTGAAAACCATTCTTCTGTGCCATAATCCTCTGCTTCATGAAGTTCCGCAGCTCGCTCTGTAAATGTACCGCTTTCGGCGCCTGCTTCCTGATCACTATCTGAATCCTGCTCTCCCCTTGTTTCCCGTACTGCCCATCCGGCAAAACTCTCATCCCAGCTTCCCATAGTAAATTCGTAAGATCCCGGATCTTTGTAGATGATCGTGTTTTCTCTCTCCAGGTCTAAACAGCACAGTTCTCTGAGGAACTGCATCGCCGTTCCATCTGCCGCAGGCATCCGGATCTGCCGTGAGGCCTGTCTATCCCCGCAGCTCCACAGAAGCGCTCCGCTTTCATCAAATGCTAACGTATCAATAACATCCTGTTCTTCAAAAGAAGCTGTCAGGATCCCATTCTCCAGATTATAAAGCTCTATGCTCCCTCTCTCTGAAAATGCGCCCTGTCCTGCTTCTTCCAAAACCGTGGTGACAGCCACAGCGAGATATGTCCCTTCTCCATCCGAACAGATCAGTTCTGTTTCTCCCGCATGTTCAGGAAGGATCTCCCAAACTGGAACGTCTGTGCCGGCATAAACAAGCAGATTTCCTTCCCCTGTCCCGATTACTGTAAGCCCCTGTTCAAACCAGAAGGATGCCGCCGGAATCCCGTGGATATCAAGCTTCTCCGGCACTCCAAGCATTCCCGTTCCCGTATCCACATCCGCACAGACAAGGAAGGGTTGGTAACGGTTATACACATATACCTGTTTTTGCTGAGGAGACCATACCATTTCTCCTGCCGTCGGGTCAGCGATCTCAACGATATCTGCTGTCTCTCCGTCCTCGTCCAGAAGACAGAGGCTGCCATACTCAAGCACCAGAGACATTCCGTTCTCCATAATGACAGGACTGCTCACATTTCCTTCTGTTCCCATATTGTCCTGACGCGCAGAGCCGTTTCCTGTATACGCAGAGTCCAGAGACGCGTACTGATATTCAGACACAGTTCCCGCTCCGTTATCTATGAGAATACTTTCCCCTTCGGAAAACGCCGCAGATGCGACAGAAGAGACACATATCGGAGCAGCTTCCTGCTTCCCGTTCTCCCAGTTCCAATACCGGACATTCTCCCTGTCCCACACGATGACCCGAGAGCTGTCCTCAGGATGGAATACGGCTCCCCGGATTGCTTCTCCAGAACGTTCCTTCGAAGCAAACACACAGTTTCCTTCCATATCATAAACCTGAAAATAGCTCCCCGGATTTCTGTAATCCAAAGCATACATATTACTGTAAGCCAACAGAAAAAACCGATTATCCAGGCTTACCGCAGCATCAGACAATCCATAAAAAAGCTGCCGGACAGATGCCCGCAGAGTAAGATCTTCTGTTTCATAAACTGCCGCGTGTGCGCCCGTACTCGCTATTAGTACAGAGCCATCTTCAGAAATCCATATCCTGGTTGAAAGAGAAATAGATCCTTTCCCCGCATCTTCCGGAAAGACATCTGCCAGATCCGCCCTGGCTGTCTCCAGTGCTTCTCCCTCCTCCGTGAGTTCATAGATATGTATAAGACCTCCATATGCAGCAGCTGCCCGATCTTCGGCATACATGACCGCTGATACGTCATAAATCTCAAGGTCGTATTCATCCGGTCCACATCCCCGGCTATATTCTGAAGGCTTTTCCGTCCGATAAGATTTTCCGGACGCAGAATCATAAAAGGTAAGAGTATCCCCCGACAAAAATGTCCGAAAAACGCCGCCATGCTCAGACAGTAATGTCCCACGGCCGGGATCAGGATCTTCCCGGGAAATTATCTGGTCTTCCCGGAGCGTTCCTTCTTCTTCCCCTGTCTTTACCGGCCACAGATACTCCTGCAGAAGGAGCGCCGCCCCGGCAGACGCGGAATCTGCTCCCGGTTCTGCCGACAACGCTTCCGTGTAGTAGAGCAGCGCATGCTGGATATCACCATCCAGCGTATATTCACCTGCCTCACGGATATATTCCCCGGCGAGCATCTCCCGGTAATTCCCCTCTGACACCCATGTCCTATATGCAAAGACAGACACGATCATAAGGATCGAAAGAGAAATTGCCGCGCTTCCTCCCGCCGCTGCCGTTATCCTGCGCCGCCGTCTTTTCTGATGCCGCTGATAGAGTCCGTCAAAACTGCAGCCGAGAAGAGGCGCGGCAATTCTTAAAAATTCCATACGGAGCTTTTTCAGGCTCTCCTTCCTGCTTTTTGCCCGCACATCTGCACTCAGAGGCTCTATCCTCACCCATTCTTCCTGCGTAAGGGTCTCGGCGGACACTTCTGTCCGCTTCCGCTCCCAGAGCAGTTCCACCGGAAATACTTCTGAAGGTTCCCCCGAGACAAGCAGCGGGAGAATATGATCCGTGTGCCCGTGGTGAGCCTCTTTGAACATACGGATCTCCTCCATACACCACAGAGAATTTTTCGTCTCTTCCGAACAGACTACGATCAGGTAGCGGGAATCCAGAAGTGCCTGCCGTATGTCACTTCCCAGATCTCCGCTTGTCGGCAGTTCACTCTGATCCCGGAACACTCTTTTGATCCTGTTTCTCTTCAGGCCGGTCAGGTTCTTCGGCGGACGGTATGTCTCCAGAAGTGACTGCAGTTTTACCGCCACTGCCATATCAAGGGGCAGATGGCGGTAAGATATAAATGCATCGTATCTGTATTCTCTTTCTGTCCTCTCATCCATACTGTCTACCTCATCTTTCATTCCTTCTCGATCCGGTATCCCAGGCGGATCAGGCTGCGGATCACCTGCAGGGCTGTTTCCCTGTCCACCTGTTTTTCCAGTTCTGTCAGTTCTCCATAAGGGATCAGCGATGGATGTGTCTTATCCGTCCTGTCATATATACTTCCGTATCTCCACCCCTGCCGCAACCGCTCCTGTGCCCATGCGTTATGTACATTTTCTGCGATCTGTTCCAGATCTTTCCACATATTATCACTAAGCTTCTCCGTCTCTTTTTCCACCATACATCTCCCGCCACATCAGATATCTGTCATGGTCTTTCCCGGCTCACTGTACCGGACTGCCGCATGAACTGCAGAACCGCGCTCCGGCGGAAAGCTTTGCTCCGCATGAAGTACAGAATGTTCCCGGTTCCGCTGATCCGCCTTGCGGATTCTGAGAAATATCCGCAGCAGATACCTTCTCCTTTTCTTCTCTGCGGATCTCCTCTTCCAACATCCCGATCACCTTCTCATCAAGTTTTGACTGTTCCACCATCCCGCCAATCTGCGTCAGTATTACCGGCCACGCCACAAAGAGTGTGATCATAGTAGGTATCACCTGCTGTCCGAACATTCCGACCTTCGCTGACACGCTGACGCCTCCGTGCATCTGAGTCAGCTCTACGTTCAGCGCAGTCTTCATTCCAAGTACCGATTTGAAGATCCCGCCCTTTGTTACACTAAAATAATCCCCCACAGCGCCGCTCTCTTTGGTAAACGTGTATCCTTCTCCGGCAAGTCTGGTTCCCACATTCTCTATGATTTCAGAAAAATCCGTAAGCTCTGTGGAAATAAATTTTGTTGTATTAAAAGTGCCCATCCTTCATCCCTCCTGCTCTTCTCTGAATGCATTCATCTCGTACAGTACCGCCAGTTCACACAGCGCGTCCGTCATCAGTTTTTCCTCTTCATCGGACAGGCGCTCCTCAAGTTCTTTTAAAAGTGCGAGTACCAGTTCCGCCTGTTCCTTCATCTCCGTGTCTGTCACCTTCCCATCTTCCATGGCTTTTTTGAAAGTCGGTCTCTCCTGTACGATCTCGTCAAGTTTCAGATATCCTGTCTGCCCGTCAAATAATCTCATGATTGCTCCTTTCCCCGCAGTCTGTGTCCGCAGTATCTGCAGAATTCCCATTCTTCCATTGTTTCCCGCCCGCATCCGGGGCACAGCCCTTTCCGGGTTACCAGCCTGGATCCGCGCTCATACTTGTAATCCATGATGCTTTTAAATAAGTCTGATCCGCACCATTCTCTGACTTCCAGGGCACGGACAGACAGAAACGGATGGCTCTGGCTCATCAGCGCATAATACTGAAGCATCTTGTTCCACCCGGAATCGTTCATAAAATCCCGATATTCCTCTGCCTGCTCCATATACAGATCCATATCGATCCTTTTCGCCAGTTCCGCGCTTCCCGACGCCAGAAGCGCCATCACTTCAGCCACTGTCTCATAACCGTCCATACAGATAGCGGCAGCCCGGTCACAGCTCAGCTCACTGCACCTCTGCCAGTGAAAAAAGGCAAGCTGAAGACCTGCTGTGAGCAGATTTCCTCCCAGTACCGCACTGCCTGCTCCAAGCACTACATCTGCCATCGTATGATAGAGCACATGTCTGCAGGCAATATGCCCGCACTCATGGGCAATCACTGCAGTCAGCTGTTTCTCATCCATCAGTTCGATCAGACCTGATGTGACCGTGATGGAAATGATGCTGTCCCCCATCGTATAGGCATTTGCTACCGGATTGAGTTCCAGGTAGAACTCCGGCTCAGCAATCCCCAG
>DXCZ01000084.1 GCA_019115765.1 Candidatus Mediterraneibacter stercoripullorum
AGGCTGCTCTCTTTCTTTTTTACCGCATTGCTGGCAGGGCTTACGATCGGACTGCTGGAGAGTGAGTGGATCGCTTATGGTATCTTTATGTTTATGGTCATGACGATGTGCCATGCACTGGGATGGCAGGCCACGATCTCGGTAAATGCGGTAATAGGGACTCATTTTCTTGTATCGAAGGATTTCGGAAATGACTTTATCATAAATGAACTTCTCATCCACGGCAAGCGTAGAGCCCCTGGAGGAACTCTTCGGAAATATTGCCAAAGGCGGGAAGAATCCTTATCTGAAGGCTACGGCATGGGGATGGCAGATCGATCCGGTAGGACTGAGAGTGTCTCTGAACAATCTGTATGACCGCTATCAGAAGCCCCTCTTTATCGTAGAAAACGGGATGGGAGCCCTGGATCAGATCGAGGAAGACGGTACGATACAGGATGATTACCGGATCGAATATCTGAGAGAGCATATCAAAGCCTTCGAGGAAGCTGTAGACCGGGATCATGTGGATCTGATGGGATATACGCCCTGGGGCTGTATCGACCTTGTGTCTGCCGGGACAGGTGAGATGAGAAAACGGTATGGATTCATCTATGTGGATAAGGATGACGAGGGAAATGGAAGCCTGGAACGGAAGAGGAAGAAATCCCTTTACTGGTATCAGAGGGTGATAGAGACGAATGGGGAGGAGCTGGCTGTTTAGCGGACTAACTTCAGTGATTAAACATCCGAAAACAGGAGCGGAATCTCGCAGAAAGGTTTTCAAGATCGGTTCTGTTTTCTGGGCAGTTCAAGACGGAAGTCCATGGATAAACAGGACGGAAACTAAAGGCGCGGCATAGAAGTCTTACAAATGGTAAGTTCTCCAAGCCGCGCCGATTTGTGTTTCGGTCAGTTCAGGCCTGTTCCCGGTACCCAGCTGGCAGGGCGGTGTGTTGTTACGAAGGCCCGTAGCAGAGCGCCGGCACTTTGGCCGCGTCCTACGGGAACAACTGAATAAAAGTATCCATTCTATGAAGGAAATGAAGCGTTTCGGGATTTTAAGTACTCATCGATATCATTATTAATATATTGATATCCTGTGGTGTGCAGAATATCATAAAATTCATGCAGATAATCAAATACTCCATAATTCTGAAAGAGCTCTGCGGTCTGCTTACCGGTCAGGGATCTGTGAACTTTATAATTCTCAAGACAAAATACAGTAAATGCAAGTTCCTTGCTCATGTTGGGACCTCCTATACATCAGGATATATTATACTTCCGTTTTTTTCTTCCTGTTCAAATAGTGAATAAAGCATATCAGTGCTGTACTGCCATATTTTGGTGTCTTCCTGCTCAAGAGATGCGTAAAGCTTGGATGAGTATAGTCTGATAAGTGCTTCATCCTCAGTAATACCTTTTTTCCTTGCTATCATATCTATGAGATCAGAACTGATATAAGGCATAATTGCATCGAATTGTTCCCGGGTCATAATCACCCCTCCTGTTTTATTTCTTTTGAACCGATGAACTTAAGGAAAGTCAGTATTTTATCGGTGTGGAATGTCCATTGATCATGTAATACCTCCGTTTTTAGTCGCTTTACGGTTTCTTCAGCATTCAATACGCCGGTTTCAAAAAGACGGATGGATCGATATACATTATCATCAGCAACAGGACCAATATGCATATCCGCATATTCTGACGGTTGTTCACCTCGACGATTGCATGTAACAAATTGCAGCCATTTAAGATCCGCGGTCTGGTAACGGCGGATTACGGTTTCTTTTTCTGCAGAATCTAAATCAAATTCATAAACTGAGATATAACCAATTGGCTGGTTTTCTCTTCGCATTTTAATTTTTGTCCAGCGTTCTGCCTGATATTCTGAACTTGTTGTATAAAAACCAATGCCAAAATCAAGAAAATTATCGCTGATACGGATTTCGGGTTTTTTAACAAGGACTGTACTTCCGTGATATAGGATCATATCAGTTCCTCCTGTTTTGAATGACGTTTCTTATTTATTGTAACATATAGTATGGCGAAATGTGTATGATCTCTTCATATTTCTGCATGGAGAATGGCTGTTTTATTCACTAACTTCGCGGCTTAAACATCCGAAAACAGTGGTGTTTCAAACCTTTCTGCGGGGAGGGGGATCGGTTCTGTTTTCTGGGCAGTTCAAGACGGAAGTCCATGGATAAGCAGGACGGAAACTAAAGGCGCGGCATGGAAGTCTTACTAATTACTCCAACGCCTCTAATTCCTTAATGCTTTCAATGAAATGTTGCTCGACCGGAGATAGGAGTTCATCTTGTTTCTTTCGGTATTTTTCGTACTCCGCGTGTGCTTTGTCGATCGCCTGCTTATGGGTTACACGCCCTTTTGTTGTTAAAATATCCCGCCTGGTCATTTTCAGGTAATCATCGATCGTTTCCAGCCAGTCTTTCATATACATTGGTTCATGTGCCAGTGCACGAACTTCGGCAATATCAAGATAGGCCGATACGATTTTGTTTAGGGCGTCTAGTTCTGTCTGCGTCAGGTAATTCTCTGCAATCTCGGTATCTGAACGCTTGATCCGTTTACCATCCCAAGAAGTCAGCCCCATATTTTCTTTCTCTGCATCAGCGCGCTGATAAACAATCTCTGCTGCTGTATGCTGGTGAGCTGCCCAGTGCATTTTATTTTGCACCCGCTTAAAAAAACGAATAGAAGCTTCTGCATGTGGATTCTGGATACCTGGCGGGTGCCCTCTTTTTTAACTGTTGCAAATTTTGCAACAGTTGCATCATGCCTGAGTTCTCCCTCGGTAAAGATATTTTTTATGTGTCTTGATATGGTTGATTTATCCCGCTGGAATAATTCTGCCATCTGATCCAGTGACAGCCATACCGTATCCTCATCAAAGGTAACTTCAATTTTTGTCAATCCATCCTCGGTTGTATACATAATAATATCAGATTGATTCATTTTCCCTGTTCTCCTTACGAATATTCTCGTGCCGGATATAATACTCCAAAAGGCGAAGGACATATTCCGGTGCATGGCGATTATCCAGTTCCCAGTCTGTGACTGTCCGATAGGGTATTTTGAAAAAGTTGCAGAACTCTTTGCGGTTCATCCCTGTACTTTCCCGCAGTTCTCGCATTTTATTTCTGCAATCCATCTTATTGTCTCCATAAAACAAAATTACGCGCTGCATATTCATTATAGTACTTAACTAATGAATACGCAACGCGTATAAATGTTTTAGCTTTCTATTAAGGAATCTCTATCGTTTTTCTCTGATCGAAGAAGCAGCAGGCGGTGTGTTGTCGCGAAGGCCCGTAGCAGAGCGCCGGCACTTTGGCCGCGTCCTTTGCGGCCTTACGTGTCCGCTGCGCTATGCTCCGAGCGAGAGCGTGGCCGCCGTGACAACACACCGCCTTGTCAGCGGCCTTCCGGAAACAACTGAACAAAACAGTCCATATTATTTCATGTATCCGAGCCGGATATCTAGATATGTTGCCTGATAAACCGTGTGTTCAGTTCCATGGCGTCTTCCCACTCGCACATGCGGTTGACCACAAAACCGTGGACACTGCGGGTGTACCGTCGGGCAGTTACTGCTACGCCTGCCCGGATCAGATGGAGGGCAAACTCCTCGTCCTCCATGCACAGGCTGTCTTCGCCTGCGGAGATGATCAGCGTATCCGGAAAATGCTCCAACAGCTCCGGACCGGCGTATACCGGGCTTGTGTAGGGCTCTTTCGCCTGCTCCGGCGCTATGTATTTCTGATTATAGTCCCTTGCCCGGTCTGCGGGCATATCACAGAGGGAGCGCTCCTTGTCTGCCGGATCTGTGGCAAGATCAAGGGGCGAGTAGTCCATCAGGGCGCAGCATGGGCGGAAGAGACCTGTCTCGCCAAGCCTCATACAGATCCCGGCCACCAGATTGCCGCCGGAACTGTGGCCCATCAGGACGATTTTATCGGGATCGTACCTCAGGGTACCTGTAATTTTTCCAGCAGCATCTCCCATTATCCTCTCTTTCCGAAGAATACTATTCCTGTGATTTCCTACGATATTATGGCAGTTTCCATTGTAACATAGAGCGTGGCCGCCGTGATAACACACCGCCCTGCCAGCGGCCTACCGGAAACAACTGAACAAAACAGCCATTGAGTTCACTGAACTTTCATAACAGGCAGAATAAATTGCATTTCCCTTCAGCTTCTGCTATCCTTAATACAGAATCAATCCGGATCGGCTGTGGCGTTGATCCGGACTGTCGAGAAAGTCAAAAAGAGGAAAGCGGGTGAAAACAGATGGGAGTTTATCTGAACAGCAAAAAGCCGTATCTGCTGTTTCGGGAAGATGCGCTTTCTACGTATTATGTTGATAAATCAGATATTTTAAAGTACCTTGTTCCGGTAGTGGAGTCCAGAGAAGAACTGGAGACCGGACAGAAAAAAGAGATTGGAAAGAGCCATCGATATATATGTATTACTAGACCAAGGCGGTTTGGGAAGACGGTAATGGCCAATATGATTTCTTCATATTTCTGTAAGGAGAATGACAGCAGTGAGATCTTCCGTGGTCTGAAAGTGTCTTCGTTTGACTGGTATGAAAAACATCTGAACCAGCACAATGTCATACACATCATGTTCAATGAAATGCCAAGGAGATGCAGGACATATGATGAGTATATAGAGCGGATTGAGACAAGGCTGCTGGAAGATCTGATCAGAGCCTACCCGGATGCGCATATAAGGGAGGATGATGCGCTCTGGGATGCGTTTAACAGCATTATTGAGTTTGGCTGTGAAGATAAATTTATTTTCATACTGGATGAATGGGACTTTATATTTCACAGAGATTTTGTGACAGAGGAGAACAAGGCTGCGTATATTGATTTCCTGAGCAATCTTCTGAAGGATCAGCCCTATGTTGAACTGGCCTATATGACGGGAATTCTTCCCATCGCCAAATATTCCAGCGGATCCGAGCTGAATATGTTCTATGAATATACGATGGCTGAAGAAGAGAAATATTCAGAGTATTTCGGATTTACTGATGCGGAGGTTGACACCCTTTTTGAAATATATCATGCGCAGGGAATAGAAGATGAAAAAGTTACAAGAGAAGGTCTTCGGATCTGGTACGATGGATATCATACGAAGGCGGGTGACAGGATTTATAATCCGAGATCTGTAGTTGCATCTCTTACTAACAACAATCTGGGAAATTACTGGACAAGTTCAGGCCCTTATGATGAGATATTTTATTATATCAGTGAGAACATTGGTGCCGTCAGAGACGATCTTGCGGTAATGATCTCAGGGATGCCGGTTCGTGCGAAAGTCAGAGAATATGCCGCAACGGCAATGAATCTGAGAACACGTGATGAAATATTTTCCGCTATGGTTGTTTATGGATTTCTGAATTATGAGGACGGCTGTGTATCCATACCAAATAAAGAACTGATGGATAAATTTGAGGATATGCTTCAGAAGGAATCTTCACTGGGGTACGTTCATTGTCTGGCGGCGGAATCTTCCAGGATGCTGAGTGCAACGCTGGAAGGAAATACTTATGTGATGGAGGAGATTCTGGAATATGCGCATAATACAGAGACTCCACTGCTGCACTACAGCAATGAGACAGAACTAACCATGATTGTCAATATGGTCTATCTTTCTGCCCGGGATAAATATAGGATTGAAAGGGAAGATAAGGCGGGAAAGGGATATGTGGATTTTATCTTCTATCCGGTTCGGAAAGATGACGACAGTATCATCATAGAATTAAAAGTGGACCATACGGCAGAGGAAGCAGTCCAGCAGATTAAGGATAAAGATTATGCTTTGAGGCTTCAGGGGAAAATGGGAGAGAAATCCTGTTATACAGGAAGGATCCTTGCAGTAGGTATCGCCTATGACAGAAAGACAAAGAAGCACAGCTGCCTTGTGGAGGTGCTGCGAGAAGCATTATAAAAGGGAGTAGTCATGATTGTTTCAGGTAAAAATTCACAGAAGATAAGAAAGGTCTATAAAGAACGCAGTGAAAGAGCAATCGAATATGCCCGCCGGCAGATCGAAGAGTCACCTGTAGCTCCATATGTGTCGAAATTATATTTGTATGGGAGCTGTGCGAGAGAGGAACAGACTTATCAAAGTGATGTAGACCTGATGTTGGAATTGAAATCAACATTTGATATCAATATGCTGAGAGATGAGATCATCCTGCTGAAAAGCCGGGTGAATCCGGCGCAGTCGGATATGCCTGAAGTGGATTTGAAAGTTGTGATAGGCAACGAATGGGAAGGTGAGCATACGCTTTATTTTGAAAATATTAAAAAAGAAGGGAGAAACATATGGCAGGACGAATAAATACTTATGCGGAATTTGCAGAGAACGACTATAAATTTTTCAGACAGTCATATGACAGTGGGAATAAAGGATCGGCACTTGCAGCATTAGGGCAGAGTATATGTGAGAGATACCTGAAACATCTTGTTTCTGAATGCGCGCATCCGGAAAATGAATCCGAAGCGGTATCCAGGGAAAGTGTTTTACGGACACACAGTTTGAGGAGACTAATGCGTTATATATCAGGGGACATGGGCATTGATATTCCAGAAGAGACAGAGACTGCACTAGACCGAATTGATGGGTTTTATTTTACCACCCGCTATCCGGGAGATGAGAGTTTTATTCCATCAGAGAAGGATATAGACAAGGCGGATAAAGCAGTTCGCTTGTGCCGGGACTTTGTTTTACGGACAGTGAGTGAGATTGAACAGAAATAATACAAAATGTCTCCATAAAACAAATTTACGCGCTGCATATTCATTATAGTACTTAATCAATGAATGCGCAGCGCGTAAGTTCGTTTTAGCTTCTGTACGACGCATTGAACTTGGAGTGAATTCGCTCATTTTTTGTGATGGACGTGAACTGCAATACTATTTACTGCCAGGTTAATACTGCAAAACGAAACGAGTCTTCTTATGAGGGCTCGTCTTTTCTATAATTAAATCAGCGTCAGTATGAAAAGAAGGGACAGGAAAGTTATGAAGAAAAGAATAGTAACACTTTTGATCGTTTCGGCATTCGCTCTCAGCATGTCTGCATGCAGTGCGGACAGTTCTTCGGATCAGAACCAGACGGATAACGGAACAGTACAGGAAGACAGTGGTGATAATGCGGATGAGAACGCCAGCGGCGAAGATTCCACAGATAACGGTGCGACAGATGCCACCCAGGCAGACGCCGAAAATACAGATACCGCGCAGAGTGCAGGAAATTCTGATATTCTAATTGCGTATTTCTCCGTGCCGGAGGATATTGATACTGAGGGAATCGATGCGGACGCCGGGGCCAGCGTTGTTGTAAAGGATGGCCAGGTTATGGGAAATCTGGAGTATATGGCAGATGTGATCCAGCAGACAGTGGGCGGCGATCTGTTCCGTATTGAGACGGTAGTCTTACAAATGGTAAGAGCTCCAAGCCGCGCCAGTCTGCGTTTCTGCCTGTTCAGCTGTCTTCCGGTATCCAGCTGTCAAGGCGGTGTGTTGTCACGAAGACCCGTAGCAGAGCGCCGGCACTTAGGCCGCGTCTTTTGCGGCCTTATGTGTCCGCTGCGCTATGCTCCGAGCGAAAGCGCGGCCGCCGGGACAACACACCGCCTTGACAGCGGCCTTCCGGGAACAAATGAACTTTACAGCCAAAAAGATCATATCCGATCCCGCAGAACTTCTACTTTGCAGGTATGTTTTTTGTCTGTGTTATTCTTGTTATAGGCAATGCCGACTGCAAGGATACGTCCAGTGTATTTTCGTTTTTCTCCAAGTTTTGGTTCGAAACGAAGTGCATATTTTCTGTCTTTGATCTGCTGAATGGCCTCATCTGCCGTGTGATTCACCTTCAGTTCGATGATGATACAGTCATCTGCAGGATTGATAGGGTAAAAGATGTAATCAACATATCCAGTTCCGGCTTTGTCTTCCCGTGATATTTTGTAAAGATCCATTGCCTGAAGATATACCCAGCGGATGATCGAAGCCAGTTCGGCTTCATTGTTGTAGACATTCAGTGGACTTTCTGTATTGTGAGCAAGTTCAAGTATTTCCGTCATAGTCTTTGTATCACCAGCCTTTGTTGCATTTAGCATACGGGTGGATTCTCTGGTAAGCCGGTATACATTTCCAAGGGAGGATTCTTTCTGCGCCATGTCTGCAAATTTTCCCATCAGTTCTTTGTTTGGAATAGAAACATATCCATTTTCATAGTTTAAAAAGCCATAGACGACCATGGCGGAAAATATCTCGTCTCTTGTCTTGAGATCCATTGATGTGGCAGCGTATTCCCGTACTTTAGCCGGAACAGGGATATCTGCCAGAAGCAGTCCCACGTCATCTCTTACTGCGTCTACATTTGCACCATTCAAGACTCGCTTGCGAGTCTTGGCGCGGGATTCGGGTCAGCTTTAGCTGACATAATACATCTCCGAATCCCTGCGCAGCCTCGCGGAGCGTATATCAGATGGGGGATTGACACCCGCCACTGATAC
>DXCZ01000085.1 GCA_019115765.1 Candidatus Mediterraneibacter stercoripullorum
CAAAGAAATATGTATAGAAATAAGTAAAAGATATGAACTTTATTTTCTGGAAATAGGAACGGATAAAGATCATGTGCATTTTCTAATCCAGTCAGTACCAAGCTATAGTCCGATGCAAATAGTTAAGATCGTAAAAAGTATTACAGCACGGGAAGTATTTGCAAGATGCCCCGAAGTGAAGAAAAAGTTATGGGGAGGAAATTTTTGGTCATCAGGATACTATGTAGCAACGGTAAGTGAGCATGGAAATGAAGATGTGATAGCAAATTATGTAAAGAATCAAGGGAATGAGTATAAGAAACTATTCCGAAATACAGGACTGGATGGACAAATGAGCTTATTCGATTATATGTAAAATAGAGACAAACAAACTTTCATACCCTGCTTTCGCGCCTGCGGGAGCAAGAGCGAAAGGCAAGTGCTGTGAGCGGCGACGTAGGAGCCGAGCACAGTGCTTGAGTGCTTGCACCGGGGTAGTTGATTACTATTCCGAAGACGGAGTGCTGTCAGGAAAGATGGCCGCCCAGACGGTAAACGCGGCCGGAGAACATGGAGTATACGCATATATCAAGCATTTCGCACTGAATGACCAGGAGACAAACCGGTGCTCTTTCCTGCTCACATACTGTGACGAACAGGCAATCCGGGAGATCTATCTGAAACCATTTGAGGAATGTGTGAAAAACTATGATTACAGCAGCAAGCCCCTGGCAGTTATGTCATCCTTTAACTTTATCGGAGATATCTATAGTGGAGCAAACCAGCATCTGCTGAATAATGTCCTAGACTCTGCATCCTGCGTACTGGCACTGCGTCAGGCATCTAAGAATATCATGTTTACAGTTGCAAACAGCGGAGCCTATACGGCAGAGAATGAGGAAGGCTTTTTCACTCCGATGAATACCCTGTTTGTCGGAATTGACGCGGCGGTTGTGATCATCAGTGCAGGAATCATGGCAATCGTGCTGATCCGGTGGAGAAAGAAAAATGTTAAGCTGAATAAATGATAACGCGAGAAGCAGTCTGTGAAAACAGGCTGCTTCTCTGCGTTCTTTATTAAGAAAACTGCTCCGTAATTCTGTTCAAAAATAATTCGGCCGCTGGAGAAAATACCTGATATTTTTCCAGATATAATTCAGTCCAGATTCCAGTTTCGGCGATAATGGACGGAAACAGAGATTGCAGTTTTTGAAAATATATTGACACAGCGTCAGAATAGTGCTACCATACAAATGGTGACACGATGTCAGAATAAAAACAAAGGAGAGAACAGATATGCTTGGAAACTTTTCTTATTGTAATCCGACGAAACTTTACTTTGGTGATGATTCGCTAAACTATCTGAATACAGAGCTGCCGAAATATGGCAGCAACGTGGTGCTGATCTACGGCGGCGGTTCCATTAAAAAGAACGGAATCTACGAGGATGTATGCAAGATCCTGAAAGATAATGGAAAGAACGTAGCGGAGATTGCGGGCGTTATGCCGAATCCGACGCTTGAGAAGCTGTACGAAGGCGTAGAGATCGCGAGAAATCATCACGCTGATCTTCTGCTGGCTGTGGGCGGAGGCTCTGTCTGCGACTATGCTAAAGCGGTTTCTGTTTCTGTAAACTGTGAGGAAGATCCGTGGGAGAAGTATTATGTACGTTTTGAGGAACCGGAGTGTGAGATCGTTCCGGTAGGATGCGTCCTGACGATGGTGGGAACCGGTTCGGAGATGAATGCGGGCGCAGTTATTACGAACAGAGAGACGAAGCAGAAGATCGGCCATGTATTTGCGGATGAGAAGATCATGCCGAGATTCTCAGTCCTGAATCCAAAATACACGCTGACTCTGCCTCATTACCAGATGGTTTCAGGCATCTACGATATTTTTAACCATATCTGTGAGCAGTATTTCTCCGGGGAAGATGACAATACCAGCGACTATATCAGCGAGGGCCTGATGCGTTCGGTGCTTCATTCCAGCCGTATTGCCAATAAGGATCCTCAGGACTATGAGGCTCGCAGCAATATTATGTGGACTGCGACATGGGCGCTGAATACTCTTGTTGCGAAAGGAAAATCTACAGACTGGATGGTACACATGCTGGGACAGTCTGTGGGAGCTTACACCAATGCAACACACGGCATGACGCTGGCAGCAGTTTCCCTTCCGTACTACCGCCACATTATGCCCTATGGTCTGGCGAAGTTCAAGCGTTTTGCCATCAATGTATGGGATGTGGATCCGGAAGGCAAGAGCGATGAACAGATTGCAGAAGAAGGTCTGAAAGCGATGGAGGAATGGATGAAAGAGCTCGGACTTGTTATGAACATTTCTGAACTTGGCGCTACAGATGAGATGATCGAAGGCATAGCGGATGGAGTGCTGGTGATGCCGGGCGGCTATAAAGTTCTGGACCGCGATGAGATCGTGAAAATATTAAAAGAGAGTATGGCATAAGTAATTACATCATAAGTAACCGCATATGAGTAACCCTATATAGAAGTAAATGCAAATTGAACAGGAGTGAAAAGCTATGAGCAAAAAAGTATTGGTGGCATATTTTTCTGCAAGCGGTGTGACTGCCCGGACAGCGAAGGAGATGGTGGACGCTGTGGGCGCGGATCTGTATGAGATAAGACCGGAGCAGCCCTATACCTCCGCAGATCTGAACTGGATGGATAAAAAGAGCCGCAGTACGCTGGAGATGAACGATTCGGACTGCAGACCGGCCATTGCAGAGCCGGTACAGGATATGGCACAGTATGATACGGTACTGATCGGATTCCCGATCTGGTGGTATGTGGAACCCCGCATTGTAGATACTTTCCTTGAAAGCTATGACTTTTCCGGAAAAACGATGATCCCGTTTGCCACTTCCGGAGGCAGCGGTATCGGCAAGGCAGAGAAGAGCCTGCAGGCTCACTGCCCGAACGCATCCTGGAAAAAGGGACAGCTTCTGAACGGTTCCGGTGCGGCGGAATGGGCGAAGCGAGCAGTTGAGGAGTGAGTACCTATGATGCCGTTTATGTGCCAACAGTAATATATGATTACTTCTGATTCTGAATGTTGACAGTACTTGTTTGACACAATGTAATAAAATATTTATAATAAATTTTACTATCGGCCGGCCTGGTTTCTGCGAAATTATGCCGGCCGGGAAAGAAGGAACGGTTATGCCGAGGGGATCAGAAGAGTTAACGAATTCGAGAAAAAATGAGATCATCAGCGCCTGTGCCAGACTCTATGAAACAATGAGCTTCAAGGAGATCACGCTGAAAGAGATCGGAAAGGAGACTTCCTTCACCCGCACCTCGATCTATAATTATTTTCAGACGAAGGAAGAGATCTTTCTCGCACTGTTTCAGCGGGAATACGAAGCATGGATTAAAGATCTGGAAATGATGTACCGGCAGAATGAGCGAATGAGCGTGGATGAATTCGCAGGAGCGATCGCACATACGCTGGAGAAGCGGGAGCGTCTTCTGAAACTTCTGGCCATGAACCATTATGATATGGAGGCCGCCAGCCGCATGGAGAACCTGATCGATTTTAAAAAGGCTTACAGAGATGCTTTGCGCGCGGTAAGCTGTTGTCTGGAAAAGTTTTTCCCGAAAATGACTGTCAGCGATATCCAGGAGTTCATATATGCATTCTTTCCATTTTTGTTCGGCGTATATCCTTATACCGTGGTGACGGAGAAGCAGAAAGAGGCAATGGATGCGGCAGGCGTAAATTATCTTCGGCTTTCAATCTATGAGATCGTAGATTTAATGGTAAAAAAGCTTTTATACGGAGTACGGATTGAAGATCCTCTGACAGAAGATCTATAAGCACAGTATCATTTCAGCTGCCGATATGACCGCTGGGATCGTTGCGATACACAGCACTGTACTCAGACAGATGTCTTTTACAGCTTGTGTATAATTCATGTTATTTATCTGAGCAAAGATTACTGCATTTGATCCCACCGGCGTTGCTGCCACGATCAGGATCGACATTTTCAGCATTTCATTTCCGGGAATCAGAGCCAAAACCACAGCTGTGGAAAGTGGGATTACAATCAGGCGCATCAGGGTGCAGAGATATGTGATTTTATCTGTAAATAATTCCTTTATTTTTATCTGCGCCAGATAGATTCCCAGAATGATCATTGCCACAGGGGCATTCATGGACGAGACCGCAGAAACGGCGGTGTTTAGTATTTCCGGCAGTTCTATCGGCAGAAGGAACAGGATGATTCCGATCAGAAAACTGAGGATAATAGGATTTGTAGTTATTTTTTTTAATGAAATGCTGTCCTTTTTTCCCGTCATGACTACGATGCCATATCGGATATTTTCTGCCAAAGGCAGCCCTTGAGAGGAACATGGAAAGCAGAAGCGCAAGCAGAGATGCCAGGAAAGATATTGCCAGTCCTCTTAAAAGTTCAAAAGAAAATGTGACAAGATAGGCTTTTACGATTACTGTTGGCAGAATCACGTAAAGCAGGATCATGCCAAGTTCCTGGCTTCCCTGTTTTGTTACGAACTTCTTTTTGTACAGAAGAAATCCGATTGTCATATAGATAAACATAAGTATAATCTGTTTTAGTATAATAAGCGACAGCGCCATCTTCATGTACCCCTCTTATTCCAGTCGGTATACCTGCTCAGGGAAATTCTGCAGGGAATCGTCTGCTTCCTCAGGAGCTTCCCCTGATACGGTATCCCAGCACATCTGTATGAATTCACCGTCCCGGTATTCATCCCAATGCGGCACACCATTACCGTTCGGATTCCCTGTCAGGATAAAGTTTGTATATGCTTCAAAGATCATATGCCCAAGACGCACTCTTTCCTCCCGGAATGTATCATCCCGGTACAGGTCCCCTCCGTCTTTGGAGTCGAAGGCAAAGGATTGATCCAGACAGTGAAAGGCCGGAGCGTATTGCATGGAATATTTGTATACTTTACAGCCGTTTCGCATCAGGATCTTTGCCATGCGTCCACTGTATGTACGATACATATAATCAGAAAGTACTTTGACCCAGAACGCTTTTTTCATATCGTCATCACAGGATCCATACTTGCGGAGGGCGTTCTGACAAAGCTTTCTGTAGTCTTCATCTGCTGTTTCGGCATTCAGGCCGAACAGTCCTTCTGCAATCGATGGAGCATGTGTGAGGAAACCGGGATCAGACAGATTGTTCTGACCCATTTCATTGCGGCAGCTTCCTATGATCACATGTCCGGACCAGTAGTGTTCAGAATGCAGGTGTTTTTCCCAGTTATAGGGAATCGTTATGCCGTCTGCCACAGGACCGAAGATACAGGTGCTTGCTTCGGCGGAACACAGTTTATCCTGTGCTTCGAGAAGCTTTATTGCATCCATGGTCAGAAGCGCTGCAGGATCTTCCGGCCCGAGCAGACCAAGATATCTGTCGGTTACTTTCCCAGCAGTTTTCACATCACGGATACACTGATACGCCCCGCTTGAGAGCAGTGCCTGGGAGAAATAAGTCCGGCTCTCAGGCAGCATCATAAGAGCGGCAATGGACTTAGCTCCTGCAGAAGCGCCCATCAATGTTACTCGGTCTGGATCTCCTCCGAAAAAGCAGATGTTTTCATGAATCCACCGCAGGGCGAGCAGCTGATCCATAAGCCCGTTATTGCCGCTGGTCTGATATTTTTCTCCGAGTATATCTCCAAGATACAGATATCCAAAGATGCCAAGACGGTAGTTCAGATTAACATATACAAAATCTTTATCTTCTATAACATTATCTGGTGTGCGGTCCTGGTTGCTTCCGGTCTGAAATGCTCCTCCGTGGATATCGACGAGTACCGGAAGAGAGGCTTTCGTGTCCGGTGTATAGATATTCAGGTTAAGGCAGTCTTCTCCAAAATTTGTTTCCGGTTCCGAAGCAGATCCAGATGGCAGCATGCCTGGCGCCTGGAACGCTTTTTTTCCAAATACTGTACAGTCCAGTATACCGTCCCAATGATACATTACCGGCGGGCAAAACCGTGCTGCCTTTCCATAAGGAATCCCTTTGAATTCGATAAAACGGCCGGAATGCTTCCCCGACACACTTCCCTGTTTTGTTTGTATAACTGTTTTTCTCATGTTATTGCACCTCGCATGGTAAATTATGCAGAAAGAGATAGGAGAATACAATCGGAAGCCGGAACGAAGACTTACCGTCGGCGCAGAAGTGTGTTCGCAGCTTCTTCCCTCCATTCTTCAGTCGTTTCACTGTCAGCAGCCTGACGCTCATATTCAGGTTATATCCGCCTATCCGCTTGACCTGGTCAAAGATGATCTGGATTTTTTGCTGAAGGCCGGTTCTGCGGCGGAAAAAGATTTTTTGGGCAAGAGTGAGCAGCTGCTTCTTCAGGAAGAGATTCTTCTGGCGCTGCCGAGAGAGCATCCGCTTGAGCGATATTTTGAAGAAAAGGGACTGAGAAAACCGCTCCGGACCACAGAGGTAAATAACTCGTTCCTCCAGTGTGAATTTGTATCAAAGGGGCTTGGAATCTCCCTGATACCCGCTAAAAGCTGGAATTATGTCTATGAAAACCGATCCATTGTTCTGAAAAACATAAAAAACTGGGATCTGAAGCGGATCGTCTATCTTTCTTCTAATCCGGACCGTTATCAGACAGAGCTGTCAAAAAGCTTTAGACAGTTCTTGACCGCATACTTTACAGAACTTGGAACAACGGGATATGAAAAGTGCATATAATTGGCGAATATTCCTTCGGAAAAGCACAGCTGTCTGCAAGTACTTTCAGGCAAACCGCTCAGTGATCTTATTTAAAAATAATTCGGCAGCAGGAGAAAATACCTGATATTTTTTCCAGATAATATTCAGTCCGGATTCCAGTTTTGGTTCCAGCGGGCGAAAGCAGAGATTACTGTCCGGGGAGGTATCCGCAAGGTTATCCAGGGTGATCGCGTATCCAATCCCTGCATCTACCATGATCGCTGCGTTGTAAACAAGATTAAATGTTGTGACGATATTCAGTTTTTCAAAGTCGTCTCCAAACCAGTCTGAAAACTCATTTCCTGTCTGGTGGGGAGAGATAGCCTGCCGCGAGCAGATCAGAGGTAGGTCCAGGAGGTCTTCCTTTTTAATATGCTTTTTCCCTGCAAGGGGGCTGTCCTTGCGCATGATCACGCCCCAGATATCCTTTTCGCAAAGGTTGATGTAATTATATTTTGAGATGTCAGCCGGCTGGATCAAGGTCACTCTCTGTTTGGCTGGTATTAAAGAAATTCCACAAGAGGATAGCTTTATGCCGGGAAGCAGCTGGAGCGGCTGGAAAAACAAATATTGAGCCTAGTGAAATGCCGGAGCAATTTTCAAAATACGGCAAAGAGCCATGGCGTAGGCGGGGATTGCGTTTTGTTGCAGTAGATAACTACATTGTGTTTTATATTTTGATATAGTTATCAGAAAACCGGCTCATCAAAGCCGGTTTTTGTCGCTCCATTCGCACATCCCATCCAGAATAGGGATCAGTGATTTCCCCCTTTCTGTCAGGCTGTACTCTACTTTAGGCGGGATCTGGGGATATTCTTCCCTGTGGACAAGCAGGTCAGCCTCCAGCTCCTTCAAGGTGGAACTCAGCGTTTTATAGGAAATCTGTCCGATATATTTTTTCATTTCATTGAACCTTACTACACCGAATTCCATCAGTGTATAGAGGATCGTCATTTTATATTTCCCGTTGATCAGAGATAAGGTATAGCTGAATCCGGTGGTACTTAAGTCTTCGTTGGATATGCATCTTTTTCCCATTTTACACTCTCCTTTAGGTAAGTATTAAACATATTTGTAAGTATCACACCTTTATGTGCGTACTTGAATTGTGACATATTCTTGCTATGATTGTAATATCAGAAGCGGGGAATGTCAATCCCGCCAAAAAAGGAGAGATATATTATGAGTAAGAAAATTGTTATATTGAACGGAAGCCCCAGAAAAAAGGGAAATACATCAGCTCTTGTAAAATCCTTCACCGAAGGAGCTGAAAGTGCGGGAAATACGGTGACGGAATTTTTCCTGAACAGTATGGATATCCACGGATGCAGAGGATGCTCCGGCGGACACAGCAGCAGAGAATGTCCCTGTGTCCAGAACGATGATATGAACCAGGTCTATCCGGCGGTGAGAGAAGCTGAAGTAGTAGTTCTTGCCACACCTCTGTATTACTGGAATATGAGCGGACAGATCAGGACTGCTATTGACCGGCTGTTTGCCCTGGAAGAAGGCGACGGAAATCTTCTCAGAGGACATGACAGGTCGTCAGCTCTTCTGATGGCTGCGGAGGGAAATGGATTTGACGATGTGATTCTTTACTATGACCATCTGATGGAGCATCTGAGATGGAAGAATCTTGGACATGTCCTTGCCGGAGGAAACGGAGATGTGGGAGATATCGATGGAAAACCGGAACTTAAGGAAGCATATGAGCTTGGGAGATCGATAAAGTAGTTGCGTAAGGAAACGTATCTCATGTGGGATACGGGATTGGATTATAAACGGGACGAGCCGCACCTTACTGGTGGGACACGTCCCGTTTATAGGCATTAATGTGTAGTTTTACAATAAAATTAAACGCAGCATATTTTGGAAAATCCGACTGTCAGACCATTATCCTTTAATCTCAGATCCGACCATTTTCAGAAACTGTCCGTCTTCAACAGTGCGGTAAACATTTGTTTCGATATTTTCACTGGAGATTATGGCGTCTACGGATCCGCTTGCATCGGAGGAAATCTCTACATATCCATAATCAAGATCGCTGTCATCTGTCACAGATATGTTATACTCTCCGGCAGGAATATCTTTTCCTACCAGATATTTTCCTTCCGGATAGTAGCCGTCTTCTGCCTCATAAGCAGGCGCGTCATCCAGTGGGGTCGCTATTCCATCGAACTGAAGGTACTGTCCGTCAGAAACGGTTATATAAGTGCGATCTGTGAAAGTGTCGTTAGTGAGGACGGAATCCAGTTCTCCTGAAGAATCGCTGGATACTTCAACATAGCCTTCGTCGCCTGTCACCAGATATGTGCCGCCAGGCATATCTGTTCCAATCTTGTACATACCTGCGGCGTACTGACCAGTCTGAATCTCAATATTTTTTTCTGAAGTGGAATCTCCGCCATTGTCGGATTCCTGGGTGTTATCTGCAGATGAATCATCACCGGATCCGCTGCAGGCAGCAGTAGATACGGCAAGCATTCCGGCCAACATGATTACAATAAGTTTCTTTTTCATGGATTTTGTTTCTCCTTCTTTCTGCATTTTTTGAAAGGAACACCATGAATGCGAGTGATTCCGGTATCCATTGGTTTTCCTCCATTGCAGATGCATTACCATTATATATGGGAATGATTTTAAAATCAATAATATCTATAAGTGAACAGTAAGTTTGTAACAGTCAGGTCAAATGTTTGTAAAGTATTTTAAATGCCCGCAAATAATATTGAACCTCTTTTTTTGAGACGATAAAATACTTGAGGACTCGATAGTATTGAGTCGCAGAAAGATAAGGAGGTTTAAGGTTTTATGGCAATGAGAAAAATTAATCGCAGAGTGAAGGCCGGCCTGACAGCTATGGCATTTGTCCTTGGCGGAAGCTTTGCAATTGGTAATGCCGCTCCTGGTGCATATGTAACTGTTCGGGCTGAAGAACAGACTTCTGCAGATAGCACAGCAGAGACAGCAGCACAGACAGAAGCAGAGACGTCTGAAGAAACAGCAGCAACAGAAACAGAGGCGCCCGAGGAAACAATAGCAACAGAGACAGCAGCAGAAACAGGGACAGAGACATCTGAGGAGACAGGAACAGAAGCAGATGCACAGGCAGAGCAGAAGTCAGTGTTCCTGACCCTTGGAGGAGATGAGAGCAGCCGAGGACTTACATGGTATGCGGATACTGACGAGGCTGGCCAGGTACAGTATGCGAAAGCAGCTGATATGACAGCCGGAGAGTTCCCGGCAGACTATACAACCGTTGACGCTACATCTACTGCGGCAAATGACGCCGGATTCTATTCTAATCAGGCTACCCTTTCAGGACTGGAAGAGAATACAGAGTATGTATACCGTGTTGTAAACGGAGATACAGTCAGCGAAGTATACAGCTTCTCTACAGGAGATTATGATTCCTCCTTCAGCTTTGCATTTGTGGGAGACCCGCAGATCGGCGCCGGAAGCACACCGGAGGATATTGAGGGATGGAATGAGACACTGGATACGATCCAGAATGATATGGATGTTGACTTCCTCTTCTCAGCAGGAGACCAGGTAAATGTAAACAATGATGAGGAACAGTATACAGGATA
>DXCZ01000086.1 GCA_019115765.1 Candidatus Mediterraneibacter stercoripullorum
TCAGCTGATCTGTCAAGTGATTTTAAAGAAAAACTTGAGGAAATGTTACAGAAATATAGAGGTGAAACTATTAATTTTGATTTGAGAAAAGTCAGGAAATTCAAGGTATTTGAGTTTCCGAGACCAGACAAATATACTAGGAGGTAATATTATGAGCAAATCCTTTGATCTTCTTTCTCTCGGGGAAGTCCTGCTCCGTCTTTCCCCGCCAAGCAATGAACGTCTTGTAAGAGGAGAAACTCTCCAGAAACAGGTTGGCGGCGCTGAACTGAACGTTGTTTCCGGCGTATCCCTTCTCGGACTCCGTACAGGAATTATTTCCAAACTCCCCGCAAATGATATCGGTACATATGCAAAGAACAGGATCCGTTTCTGCGGCGTCAGCGACGACTATCTGGTCTATGACAATTCACCGGACGCACGCCTGGGGATCTACTACTATGAAAACGGCGCATATCCCAGAAAACCCGGGGTTGTCTATGACCGGAGACACTCCACCATCAACACTATCTCTGTTGACGATTTCGACGAGTCCCTCTTCCGTTCCACCCGTTGTTTCCACACCAGCGGTATCACCCTGGCTCTCAGTGAGCAGTGCAGGAACACCGCTGTCGAGATGATCCGCCGCTTCAAAGAAGCGGGAGCTCTGATCTCCTTCGACGTGAACTTCCGCGGAAACCTGTGGACCGGAGACCAGGCAAGGGAATGTATCGAGAAGATTCTTCCTTATGTGGACATCTTCTTCTGTTCTGAGGAAACTGCCCGCCTTACATTCTTAAAGGAAGGCGATGCGAAGGATATCATGAAGAGCTTTACAAAAGATTACCCGATTCGGATCGTGGCTTCCACACAGCGTATTGTACACAGCCCGAAGATCCACACTTTCGGATCTATTATCTATGACGCTCAGAGTGATAAATATTATGAAGAAGAACCCTACCGCAACATCGAAGTTGTTGACCGGATCGGCAGCGGAGATGCTTATGTATCCGGTGTGCTGTTTGGACTTCTCTCAGATCCCGACAACTGCCAGAGAGCTCTGGAGATCGGAAATGCCACCAGTGCAGTGAAGAATACGATCCCGGGCGACCTGCCTTCATCTGATCTGAAAGAAATCGAAAACGTGATCAAAGGACACAAAGCTGTTGGGCCGCAGCTTGAAATGGACCGCTGATCGGCAAGCAAAAATCCGCCCCGCTTCATCTCGAAAAAGAGATAAAGCGGGGCGGGTTTTACGTTGGGCCAAAGTCATGCTTTTTCATGCAGGCATGAAACGCATGACCTTTTGACCCTGGCATCATTCTACTGTATCCAGATTAAATCCAAAGTATCTCACTGCATTATTGTAGGAGATATCTTTTACAATCTTTCCGAGAACCTTCATATCCTTCGGATACTCGCCATTCTCAACCCATCCTCCAATGAGCTCGCAGAGGATTCTTCTGAAATACTCGTGTCTCGCATAGGACAGGAAACTTCTGGAGTCTGTCAGCATTCCTACAAAGTTGCTCAGGCATCCCAGATTTGCCAGAGATGTCATCTGCTTCATCATACCAGTCTTGTGATCGTTGAACCACCATGCGGAGCCCTGCTGGATCTTCGCCGCCGCTGAGGAATCCTGGAAGCAGCCCAGGATCGTGCCGATTGCCTCGTCGTCGTTGGGGTTCAGGCTGTAGATGATCGTCTTGGGCAGCTCGTCCGTCACATTCAGAGCGTTCAGGAAATCAGCCATCTGTCCGGATGGAGCATAGTTATTGATGCAGTCAAATCCTGTATCCGGTCCAAGGCGGTCGAACATCGGCGTATTATTGTCTCTCTTGCATCCGTAGTGAAGCTGCATTGCCCATCCCAGCTTGCTGTACTCTCTTCCAACGAAGAGCATGAATTCTGTCTTGTATTTCAATTCTTCTTCCTTCGTTATCTCGCCGCCTGCCAGCTTCTTGGCAACAATAGCCTCGATCTCTTCCTCGGAAGCCGGAACATACATTACATACTCAAGAGCGTGGTCGGAAGCACGGCATCCCATCTCATGAAAGAACGCCATTCTCTTCTTCAGAGCCTCTTTCATATCGGCAAATGTCTTCACTTCCATGTCTGCTGCCTCTCCCAGGGTCTTCAGATAATCTGCGAAGCCCGGTTTCTCAATTCCCATGGCCTTGTCCGGACGCCATGCAGGCAGCACCTGTACATCAAAACTCTCGTCTGCCTTCAGGACTTTATGCCACTCAAGAGAGTCAGCCGGATCATCCGTTGTACACAAAAGCGTAACTCCGGACTGTTTGATCAGATTGCGGACTGTCATGCTGTCCTCCGCCAGCTTCGCATTGCAGATATTCCACACTTCCTCTGCTGTCTCGCCGTTTAACACGCCATGATATCCGAAATATCTCTGCAGTTCCAGATGGCTCCAGTGATACAGCGGGTTGCCGATACCTCTCTCCAGTGTCTCAGCCCATTTCTGGAACTTCTCACGGTCAGAAGCATCTCCTGTGATGTATTTTTCCTCCACACCGTTGGAACGCATGAGGCGCCATTTATAATGGTCTCCGCCCAGCCATACCTGTGTGATGTTGTCAAACTTTCTGTCCTCAGCGATCTCCTTCGGATTGATGTGACAGTGATAGTCCAGGATCGGAGTCTTTGCCGCATATTCATGATACAGTTCCTTTGCCGTATCCGTACTCAGAAGAAAATCCTCATCCATAAATTGTTTCATAAGTTCTGTTCTCCTTTCTTGAATCTTCCTCCCGCCCGCCGGGCCGGAAGGCATCTCCCATTTTATATATGATAAATCATCGGTTCTTAATATGGCAGGGAAACAGCCATATTCCGGGAACCGCAACCCGCCCTTTCATACACATTCAGAAGGAATCCCCATCCAGTCGGTCCTTGCCGCCCTGTTATCTCCGGCCCGAACCGCGTGCCTCCCCGGCAGAACGGCATCAGAAATCTGTAGTGCACCTCTTTACAAGTGTGCACTCCACCGGGATCTTTGTCTGGATCCTCTCACCCTTTACCACCTTCATCATATTATCGATGGTCATGCTGCAGAGCTTTTCCCCTGTATTGTCAACAGAAGTAAGCTCAGGCTCACAGCAGATGGCGTATTCCGAATTATTATATCCGATGACCGCCAGATCTCCCGGGATAGACAGCCCCTTGGCGTGAGCATACTTGACCGCTCCCACCGCAAGCCCGTCGTCCGTGGCGAGAACGCTGTCGAAGACAAGTGTCCTCCTGGACAGTAAAATATCTCTTACATACTGTATCTGATTCTTCAGGCACAGCTTCAGTTCTCCCAGGACGGGAAGCCCGTGTTCCTTCAGAGCCCTCTCATATCCCGCCATCTTCTTCGCTGCACTGTATGTCTCCGAATCCGTCAGGAACAGGATCCGCTGCCGTCCGGAGTTGATCAGCTCGGAAACCGCATCATACACGGCACGCTCATCCTCACTGTATACACAGTATATATTGTCCCCTTCTACCTCACCATTGATCAGGAATACCGGTATCTTCGCCGCAGCCTTTCTGATATACTCGCATCCATTCCCCGCCGCTCCTGCATCAGCATAGGTGGATCCCACCAGTACAAGTGCGTCGATCCTTTTCTTCATGATCAGATCTACAGCGCTTTCCTTTTTCTTCTGCTGGTATCCGCTGCAATACAGGATGCAGTCATATCCATATCCTCTCAGCCGGTGTTCCAGACATGCCACCGCACTGGCCATATACATATCTGACACATCCGGACAGATGATCCCGATCGTCTGCATGGAATCAAGACCAAGTCCCCGCGCAAACACATTCGGAGTGTAATTGTTTTCCTCCATCACAGCCCGCACCTTCATCTTCGTCTTCTCACTGACCCGCGGACTGTCATTTACCACCCGGGATACCGTGGCAATGGAGACACCGGCCAGTTCCGCAATATCATAAATATTCATACGCTCTATCTCCCTGACAGGTCTGCTCTTCTCTCTTTTTCAGATTTCAGAGTCCCTTCTTTCCACCTGCCGTCATGCTCCGGGAGTCCGGCAGGTAACCGCTTACATTTACTTACATTATACTGGAAGCTTTCTTTCAGAGCAATTCTTTTTCTGTTGTAAATTTTGCCAAAACTCTTCTCTTCATTTTGTTTAAAGTGCTTTTTTTGTCATATTCCTGTCCGATTTTTCTTTTTCATGTTGACTCTACTTCCAAAATATTGCAAGTTAAATGTAAGCTCTTACAATCAATCTTTTCAAAAAAGGGAAGGGAATTTGTCATGAAAACATATCTCAGAATCCATCCAACAGACAATGTGGCCGTAGCTCTCGCGCCGCTGTCCGCCGGCACGTCCGTCGAACTGGACGGGATCAGTCTCACACTTGCGGAAGATATCCCACAGGGACATAAGTTTGCCCTGACAGATATTCCGGAAGATGCCCAGATCATCAAGTATGGCTATCCCATCGGCATCGCGAAGGAGGATATCCATCCGGGCTGCTGGGTCCACATCCACAACATCCGCACCGGACTGGGCGATCTGCTCACCTACACCTATGACCGTCAGGCAGCGGATGTCGCACCTACAGAGGAGCGCTTCTTCCAGGGATACCGGAGAGCCGACGGCAGGGCCGCTGTCAGGAACGAGCTCTGGATCATCCCCACTGTCGGATGCGTGAACAACATCGCCACTGCCATTGAACGGAAAGCACAGTATCTTGTGAAAGGAACTGTTGATGCGGTAGCCGCTTTTCCACATCCCTACGGATGTTCCCAGATGGGGGACGACCAGGAGCATACCCGCACGATCCTGGCGGATCTGATCAATCATCCTAACGCGGGAGGCGTCCTTGTCCTTGGCCTGGGGTGCGAGAACAGCAACATCGATGTGCTGAAAGGTTATATCGGTGATTATGATGAGAACCGGTTGAAGTTCCTCGTCTGTCAGGAATCTGATGACGAGATGGCTGACGCTCTGGCTCTTCTGGAACAGCTGGCAGAATATGCAGGGCAGTTCCACAGAGAACCCATCAGCTGCAGCGAGCTGGTCATCGGCATGAAGTGCGGCGGCAGCGATGGCCTGTCCGGCATCACAGCCAACCCGACGGTGGGGGCGTTTTCCGATCTGCTCATCTCCAAAGGCGGCACCACCATACTGACCGAAGTACCGGAGATGTTCGGCGCCGAGACCCAGCTGATGAACCGCTGCGAGAACGAAGAGCTGTTCCATCAGACCGTCGATCTGATCAACAACTTCAAGGAATACTTCAAGAGCCACGGACAGACGATCTACGAGAACCCGTCTCCCGGCAATAAAAAGGGCGGCATCTCCACGCTGGAAGACAAGTCTATGGGCTGCACCCAGAAATCCGGCACCGCACCGGTAAAGGGCGTCCTGGCATACGGCGAACCTGTGAAGGAGAAAGGACTGAACCTGCTGAGCGCTCCCGGCAACGACCTGGTAGCGTCCACTGCTCTGGCCGCATCCGGCGCACACATTGTCCTCTTTACCACAGGAAGAGGAACTCCGTTTGCATCACCGGTACCGACGGTTAAGATCTCCACCAACAACCGGCTCTACGACAAGAAGAACAACTGGATCGATTTCAACTGCGGGACCCTGGTAGAAGGAGATACTCTTCCGGAACTCAGAGACAGATTCTTCGATTATGTGATCTCTGTTGCCTCGGGAGAAGAGGAAAGGTTTACGGCAATTATCCGGAAAAGGTACTCCAGTTCGGTGAAGGCAATTTTCTCCGCGCTTTTGTAGACTGGATGATCAACAAAGCAAACAAGGACGGGATTTACCAGGGCAGCATTGTCCTGTGCCAGCCCATTGCCCAGGGCCTGAAGAAGATGATCAACGATCAGGACGGCGTTTATACTCTGGCCATGCGCGGTGCTGAGAACGGTACTCCGGTAGAGAACATCGAGATCATCACATCCGTGTCCCGCTGCATCAATCCCTATGAGGACGAGGATTATGATGAGCTGATGAAACTTGCCCGCAGCGAGTACCTGGAGGTTGTTGTATCCAACACAACAGAGGCCTTCTCTTCCTTCCTGTTGAGCTGATCGATAACAACGGCGCAGAGCTGAAGAGGATCGTTCTCCAGTACGCCGATGAATGGGAACTGGGCGAAGAGTTCAAGAACTGGGTCGTAAATGCAAATGAGTTCACAAGCACTCTTGTTGACCGTATCGTTACCGGATATCCGCGTGACCAGATCGACTACTTCGAGGAGAAGCTGGGATATAAGGACAATGTGATCTACAAGGAAGTGATTCCCACACTGGATCTGCCGAAAGAGGAACTGGAATCCTTCGCAACTGCGGTAAACGACAGATTCGCCAACCCGTACATCAAGCACAAACTGCTTGATATCGCTCTGAACTCCTGCTCCAAGTTCAATGCGAGATGCCTGCCGTCTCTGCTGAGCTATGCAGAGGAAAAGGGCGAGCTTCCGAAATGCCTGACCTTCTCCCTGGCTGCATTTATCAAGTTCTACCAGGGCGAGATGAAGGACGGCGCTTATACAGGAACAAGAAAAGACGGTACACAGTATCCGCTGCGCGATGATGCGGATGTTCTGAAGTTCTTCGCTGATGTATGGGCTGATCCGGACGCCGGCAAAGTCGCTCAGGCCGTCCTCTCCCACACAGAGTTCTGGAGCGGCAGGGATCTGACCGAAGTAGCCGGACTGCTGGACGCTGTTGCAGGATATCTGAAAGAAATGGAGACAAAAGATATCAAAGATATCATGGCTGAGCTTATCTAGTGTACTGCAAGAAATAAGCGTCTGAGAAGTTTATTCCATACGGTAATCCAGGATAATCGGCCGCCCTCTGCCAGGGCAGAGCCGTATCCTGTATTATATACAATAAAGTCATCGATAAAGGGCCCGCTGTAAGAAATTCCCTCCTCCACAGCAGGCCCTTTATCATTGGTTTTTCACCTGTTCAGTCAGTCCCGACGTCTCCTGACGCCGGATCCAGAGCTGAGGATCCGGATCAGAGAAACCAGCTCACCGCTCCCACGATCAGCAGACAGTGCAGAACGAGCATCACAGGCACTCCGATGTAAAACTTCGGCTTTTTCGTCTTGTGATGAAACAGGAACATTCCTGCCAGCGCCCCGACAGCCCCGCCGATCAGAGCAAGGAACAGCAGCGTCCGCTCCGGGATCCGCCACTTTCCTGCTTTCGCTTTCCATTTATCCAGTCCGTAGGCAAGCCATGCCGTTATATTTATAATGATCAGATAATACATCACATATCTCATACCGGGATCTCCTCTCTCAATGTGAAGGAATATATGATCTTCTCCTTCACTGGTTTCTGAAGCAGCCTGGACAATGCCTCAGCGTAGTAATCCAGCTGAGCATGATATTTTTCCTTCAGCTCCGCCGCCGCTCTTACTTTATCCGTCTTATAATCCAGCACTACCAGTCCGTCATCCTCCTCGAAATACACATCGATAATCCCCTGTACCAGGATCATCTCCCGGCTGTTCTCATCCGGGTATATCTCAGATGCATCTACTCCCATTACGAAAGGTTGTTCCTTATGAAGGCGTCCACGGGCTGCCGCCGCGGACATCCGCTGTCCCGCAGAGCACCTCAGGAACTTCAGAATGTCCTCCGGACGGATACATTCCGCCATCTCCCGGGTCAGCTTTCCCTGCTCCTGAAAACGATCCACTGTCCGCTTCAGGCTGTCCTCATCATATATCAAAGTGAAATCCAGCAGCTCCAGCAGTTTATGATAGGCACTTCCCCGTGAAGCTCCGGTCAGCCCCTCTTCCTCAGTCATGAATCTGGGGACCATGGGAACCGCCTCCGGTTCCTGATACATCTCTTCCCCTGCTTCTTCCGCAAGGACGGAATATTTCTTCAGTTCCGATACAGTAAATTTCCGTTTCAGACGTCCTGTATCTTCATAAGGGTACCGATAATCCATCTGTTCCTGAAGGCTGCTCCGCAGTGCGGTATCGTATATGTTTTCCGTATTCCAGTGGCGGAGCACATCCAGAGCGATCTCCCCCGCCTGCTCCTCTGCCCGTTCTCCTCCCGTCAGTTCTTCCGACGTAAAGATCCGCACGGAGATGGGACAGTCCGGCTTCTTCCGGCCGGACGGCAGATCATAGATCGCAGGAAGAAGCCAGTCCAGGCATGTCTTCGCCTTTTCCAGAACGTAGAGAGGGATTTCATTATCCACAGCGGAGCCGTCTCTGTCATAACATACCATTCCGCCCGCTGTCTCTTCCGGCGGATCCAGTATTGTCTCCGGCAGACTGCCCGTTCCGGTCAGGATCAGCTTCTCCTTCGCCCGGGTCATGGCCACATAAAGGATGCGCAGCTCCTCCGCCAGATTCTCAAGGGATACCTCCTCCTGGATCACCTTCTTGAGGAAGGTAGGAGCCTTTGTCCTGCGCTTCAGGTCTACATCGTCCATTCCCACGCCCAGCTCCGGATGGAGGACAATGCTTCCCTTCGTGTCCTGGGTATTGAATCTCTTCCCCATTCCCGCGGCAAATACGACCGGGAACTCCAGCCCCTTGCTCTTATGGATACTCATGATCCGCACCGTATCTGACTGCTCATCCAGCACACTTGCCTCGCCGTAATCTACGTCATATTTCTTCAGCTGTTCGATATACCTGACAAAATTAAACAGTCCTTTATAGCTGGTTCCCTCGAAGGCCGACGCCTTCTCCACCAGCATCTCCACATTTGCCGTCCGCTGGACGCCGCCGGGCATGGCCGCGATACTGACACCGTAGCCGGTCTCCTCCAGGATTTCAGAGAGCAGGTCATGTATCGCTGTATAAGGCACCCTGATCCGGAACTGGTCTGTCTGCCGGCAGAACCGCTCCAGCCTCTCTCTCAGTTCCGGAAGTATGGGCGCGGAAGCCTCACGATCTCCCGGATTTTGCCCTGCATAGAGAGAAACCGCCTCATAGAATGGCACGTTGGGATATGTGATCCGGATCTGCGCCATTTCCTTCGTATCCAGACCGCCTATGGGCGAGGTCAGGACTGCTGCCAGCGGGAGATCCTGCCGGGCATTGTCCAATATCTTCAGATAGTCCAGAAGTACGCTGACCTCATATGTCTCGAAGTATCCCTCCCTGCTGACGGAGTAAGCGGGAATCCCCTCCTCTGCAAGCACAGATGTAAAGGTCTCCGCCCACCCCCGTATACTGCGGGTCAGGATCACGATGTCCCGATACCGGATCCTTCTGTATTCACCGGTTTCTTTGTCGATCACGAAACCACAGCCGGTCAGTTCCCGGATCCTGCGGGCGATCATCCGGGCTTCTGCTCTGCGTTCCTCCTCGCCTGCCAGTTCCGACTTGTCCAGCAGGAGCAGTTCTGTCCGATCATCGAAAATGCCTTCTCTGATTTCCGGCGCATCTTGCGGAAGCGGCGGGAAAGCCGCCCCGGGCCAGAGAGCCGCATTGTCATCGTACTCAATCCCGCCGAACTCCATGCGCATAATGCGCCGAAAAATATAGTTGGCGCCCTCCAGAACTTCCGGCCTGCTGCGGAAATTCCTGTGAAGGTCGATCCGCTGCCGGTCTCCGCCTTTCAGGCTGTAAGTATGGTATTTCTCCATGAACAGCTCAGGTCTGGATAGACGGAACCGGTAGATACTCTGCTTTACGTCTCCTACCATGAAAATGTTGTACTGTCCCGTCTCAACCCGGGAGACGCTGGTCAGGATTGCCTCCTGAACCAGGTTGCTGTCCTGATACTCATCGATCATCACTTCCTCAAACTGCTCCTGATACTCCCGGGCCACAGCCGAGGGAACCAGTCTTCCATCCTTTTCTTCTGTCAGGATGGCAAGCGCGAACTGTTCCATGTCATTGAAGTCGATCATATTTCTCTCCGCTTTCTTCTCCCGGAGCATCGCAGCAAAGCGCTTCACCAGATCCGCCAGCATTTCCATCATGGGGGCTGTCTCCTCCATATCTTTCCTCCACACTTCCGGCGGCGCGTAGAAGTATGCCTCCTGCAGATCCTTTACCAGCTTTTTCACCTGATCCCTGATCTTCTTCACCTGTTCCTTCTTCTCGGGGGAGACCGTCTCGTCCTTCTTTGCAGACAGCCGTTTCCATGAGACGGTACTGATCCGGTCGTACAACTCTTCCAGGCTCCCGGCCTGGCTGATCTTCCGGATTTCCTTCAGATCGGACTCGATCATGTCACCGTACATATAGGGTCCGTCCGGCTCCTCACAGACTTTCAGGGCGGACCGGAGCATCTCCTCCATGTCCGCCGCCCGCCGCCCGGCCCGGTGCAGAGCCCGGGCGGCAGGATCCATTTCCGGCTGTCCGGCTGTGCCGGCATCTTCAAAGCGGTAAGCTGACACGCAGTCATCCAGCCACCGGTCCGGCTGCGGATAACTGCGTGAGTATTCGTACAGCTCCAGGATCAGCCCCTCGATCTTCCGGTCATTCCGTCCGGTCCCGAATCGCTCTACAAATTCCAGGAACGAGGGATCTTCCTTCCCGTAATACTCCTCCAGCATCTCTTCCAGCACATCCTGCTTCAACAGCTTCAGTTCTCCCTCTTCCGCCACCCGGAATCCCGGGTCAATGCCGATCACATGGAAATGATCCCGGATCACGGAGAGACAGAAGCTGTGGATCGTGGTGATAGAGGCGCTGTGGATCAGAGTCGCCTGCTGCTCCAGTCTGGCGTCTCCGGGACGCTCTGCCAGCTTTTTCTCAATGGCAGCTCCGATCCTTTCCTTCATCTCTGCCGCAGCCGCCTCGGTAAACGTAACGATCAGGAGACGGTCCACATCCACCGGATCCGCCTCATCTGTGATCCGCTGTATGATCCGCTCTACCAGCACAGCCGTCTTGCCGGATCCGGCAGCCGCTGAGACAAGAATATTGCAGTTCCTTAAGCAGATCACTTTCTCCTGCTCTTCCGTCCATTTTACTCCCATGTCCCGTCACCTCCTTCCACATGCTCCTTCATCTTCTCCACCGCTTCCTCCAGGGTGTATTTCTCCAGCTTCCGGAACCGGTATCCTTCGATCCTCTGATCGAAGCCGCATATATCCCGGCAGGCGCAGTAATCGCAGCCTGTAGCGTCGCCCAGCTCATAGGGCGCCGCCTGCACCTCACCGTCATACATTTCTTCCTTCAGTTCCTTTTCCTTGGCTCTGGTATACTCCAGCACCGTGCGGAAAGCCTCCGGAGGCAGAGCCCTGGACGTTCTGCTCAGGGAACCGTCCTTATTCCGCCCGATGGGAAACAGAACCGAGCTGCCTGACAGATCGTGTTCCAGATGAGACACCACGTCCTCACTTCCGTTGACCAGACCGTCCAGCCTGAGCTCCTTCAGGATGCTCCTCTCCACTTCCTGGTCGCTGTCCTCCCGTTTTACGAATGGATCCTGGATCCGGTAATAGAAGATACCCGCGGGAAGGACCTCTTTACCGGGATGCTTTTTCTTCTCCGCTTCCAGAGCAGCGTTCAGGTACACCGGGAGCTGCATCTGAAGCCCGTGATAGAATGATGTGATATCAAATGTTTTCATGCCGGTCTTGTAGTCCGTCACCTTTACATAGACCCGTTCCTCATCCTCACAGGTGTCGATCCGGTCGATCTTGCCGCTGCCGAACCGGAACTCATAGCCGCTGGGCACGAAGTCTCCCTTCTCCAGCTGTCTGGTCAGCGCCCACACGGAGCGCCGGATCAGAGTTGTGATCCGCTGGATCATATACTCGTTTCTTGCAGAACTGAAGAGGACTGTATTCCCGTAATCGATCACGCTTTCCTCCACGCTCTCCCGGATCAGCTCCTCCCGCTTCTCCTCTGGCATAGAGACCCAGTTCAGCTTCTCCTTCTCCGCTTTCCGGGCGAAACGCTCCAGTGCCTGGTGAGCGATATTTCCCAGATCCATAGCCTCAAATCCGTACTCCTCCCGGTCGGTAAGCCGCAGTCCGTAGTTCAGGAAATGCGCATAGGCACAGGAGGCAAACTGCTCCAGTCTGGTAACGCTGACATACTCCGGCCCGGAGTACAGCTGTCCGGCAGTCTCCCGGCCCAGGCGCTCACCGCTCTGCCTGCGGAATCCGGCCCGGAGCATCTGATCCACCGCCGGACTGCTCTTCTCATCCCGGGCGAACCAGGTATAGAGCTCCTTCCACTGACTGTCCAGTCCTGCATTTCTCATGCTGAGACCTTCCGCCAGCTCACCGATCCCGGTCTTCCGGGTCAGCTCCCTCTGTTCCAGAGGCCGCTTCTCCTCATCCACTGTCTTCAGATCCGGGAACAAACGGCGTATATCCTGGATCAGGTAGGCGGGGCGGAGCGTTTTGCCCTCCCCGGACACCTTTGCCCAGGACAGATACAGCCGCTGTGTAGGCTTCGTCAGGTTCATATAGAGATAAAACTTCTGTGTGTACAGCTTTTCCTTCGGCCCCGGGGACAGGGCGATCTTCTCCTTCTGGAACTTCTCTCGGTCACGCTGAGACAGCAGTCCCCCGCTTCCTGTATTTCCGGGAAGGAGTGTATCATTGGCCCCCACGAAAAACAGTGCCCGGATATCCCGGATCCTGGTCCTCTCTACATCTCCAATGACCACCTGGTCCAGACTGGGAGGAATCACGCCTACCTTGGCCTCCTCCAGGCCCGCATCAAGCAATTCACAATATTCCTTCAGGGAAATAGGTTCATCCCCCAGCAGCTCCACAAACTTGTCAAACAGCTCCATGGCAATGCGGTAGACCTGGGAATACTCCTTCGCCAGGGCCAGCTCTCCCTGATCCTGAAACTGTTTCTCCATGTCAGACAGCTTTTCCTGCATCTTCTCCTGCACCAGATAGTCGTAGACCGCCAGAGTTATATCCCGGACTGTCTTCCTTCTCTGCTTCAGAATCGCCATCAGAGCACTGGTCTTCTCTACAAATTCTACCCGAAGATGGTTCAGCGCCTGCAGTTCTTCCTCGTCCGTCAGCGGCGTACGGCGCACCCATGCCTGCTGCCATTTCCGGTACCCTTTTATCCCGAGCGCCACCACATAGTTCTCCATCCGGTCCGTCTCATCACTGGTAAACCCGCAGAGTCCTGTCCGCAGATGCCGGAACACACTCTCATAGGTGAAGTTCTGCTCCGCCATGTTCAGAAGACTCCGCAGATATTCTACAAAGGAGTTCAGAAGGATACTCTTCTTATAGTCCATGAATACCGGAATATCCAGAGACCCGCAAGCCTTCTCCAGAGCGTCCGCATAGACATTCATATCCGATGCGATCACCGCAATGTCTCTGTACCGCCAGCCTTCTTCTCTCACCAGGCGGCGGATCTCCTCCGCCACATAGCGGGCTTCCGTGGATGGATTTCTGGCTTCGTGAAGGCTCACAGAGTCCTGTTCTCCTTCAAACGTATGCCCGGAGTATCGGAAGATCTCCGATTCCACAAAAGCCATGGCCTTGTTATCCCTGAAACGATAAGGCGGCACTTCATACAGATAAACAGGATCATCCACCTCTGCCCCCGTCTCCGCTGCCGTCTGCATCAGAGATGTGACCATCTGCTTGCTCAGCCCGAAGAGCTGGTAAGGATGGCGGTATACAAAGGGATCCTCTCTCCTGTCCATGGTCACAGTCAACATGACCTTGCTGCAGACACGGAGCAGCTCCCCGATGAGCCGGTTCTGCACCGGGGTAAATCCAGTGAATCCATCCATCGCTACCACGCTGTCCTTCAGGATCACGGAGTCCGGCACAACTGAACTGAGCACATCCAGCATCTCTTCCTTGGTAATATATTTCTCGCTGAGATAGTCTTCAAATCCCTCGTATACTTTCCGGATATCCTGCAGCTTATAATACAGGTAACTGTCCGGACTTACTGTCTCCATAAAGCTGTCCAGCCGCTCAAAATCTACTCCATACTGGGTAAATTCCGAGATCACGGACTTCACTTCACTGATGTACCCCTGCTTTTTCAGATTTCCGCCCAGTACTTTCAGTTCATCCTCATATCTGCCCGCGATCCGGCGCAGGATCAGATTCTTTCCCTCATCGTCAAGGACCGGGATATGATCTCCGCCGGTTTCCTCGAAGATACGATGAGCAAGACGCCCGAAGCTGAGAACGTCAATGTTCATGATCCCGCCTCTGGGATGGGCGGCACAGAGATCCCTCTGGGTCTGCATGGTAAACTGTTCCGGCACCAGGACCAGGTAATTCCTGTCCGGATGCCGGATGGACTCTTCTACGATATACCGATATAGATAATGGGACTTTCCGCTTCCGGAATTCCCGAAAATAAACTGTAATGACATAGTCGCCTCCTGTATTTGTTCGATCGTTTGTCTTCCGGCGGGGGTGCGGCCAGCTGCCGCGGCGGCATTTGTCTTTCAAGCCGTGGATTGCGTTTTTCGCAACTATTATAGCATATGGGGTCAAGATGAGGAAGAAATTTCAGATTGCTTCATGCTGCAGGACAGCCTAGCTGCGTCACTGTTCAGCGGCATCTCGGTATCCAGCCATAAGGAGCTGTATTGTCACGAAGGCCCGTAGCAGAGCGCCGGCACTTAAGCCGTGTCTTTTACGGCTTTATGTGTCCGCTGCGCTATGCTCCGAGCGAAAGCGTGGCCGCCGGGACAATACAGCTCCTTATAGCGGAAATCTGAGAGCGTATGGTGGAAAACTGAGAGCTTAGCAGAAATCCGTCTTGACTTTCCCGTCGGAGTCTGCTATCCTTTCAGAAGAATAAATGCCCCCTGTAAGATTGGAGCTGAAAAGATGATTATTATTTCCTGCTGATTTTTATCATGGTCTAACAGAACATTTTCTCTGCCGTATATTCCGCGGAGATCGATTATTTGTATCCGGATGTTATGCCGGAGGGTTCTGTTATACCTTCGCAGGAAAGTTTTCATCTTTCTCATCTCCATACCCATAGTCAAAACCACCGCAGGAGCCCAATGGACATACTGATATGTCTGCCATTGCCCACGAAAATAGAAATATACCTGCCGCCGGGCATCCGGAGGGCAGTTTGGGATATGTGAGATTGAGAACCACAGAGAAACTTTTCTGCGGTTCTCTTTTATTTTCGTCACAGCGTCGGAATCGGGAAGTATTCTGCCCCGATGCTGCTACAGATTGGAGGAATCTTATCATGTCCATCATACAGGTTAATCATTTGAATTTTACTTACGAAGGAAGCTTTGAACCGGTTTTTGAAGATGTGTCTTTTCAGATTGATACAGACTGGAAACTGGGCTTTATCGGCAGGAACGGAAAGGGCAAGACCACCTTTCTCCGTCTGCTCATGGGAATATACGAATACAGCGGCACCATTACCGCATCCACGGATTTTGAATATTTTCCTTTTCCGGTAAAGGACCCCTCACGCATGACTCTTGATATTCTGGAGGAGATCAATCCGGTCATGGAACAGTGGGAACTGATCCGGGAGCTGAACCTGCTGGATACGGATGCGGAGATCCTGTACCGCTCTTTTTCCACCTTAAGCTTCGGAGAGCAGACGAAGGCCATGCTGGCCGCTCTCTTCCTTAAGGAGCACGCCTTTCTTCTGATCGATGAGCCAACCAACCATCTGGACAGTCTTGCCAGGGAAAAGGTAGCCACTTATCTCGCACGCAAGAAAGGCTTTATCCTCGTTTCCCATGACCGGGATTTTCTGGACCGGTGCGTAGATCATGTACTGGTGCTGAACCGGCGGTCTCTGGAAGTGCGGAAAGGGAACTTCTCGTCCTGGTATCAGGACAAGACAGCGAAGGACCGGATGGAAATCCGGCAGAACGAACAACTGAAGCAGGAGATCCGTAAGCTGAAAGACGCTGCCCGTCAGGCTTCGGACTGGTCCGATAAGATCGAGAAGACCAAGACAGGATCCCGGATCGCCGGGCTGCGCCCGGACCGGGGACACATCGGCCATCAGGCCGCGAAGATGATGAAGCGGGCGAAAAATCTGGAAAACAGAAAGGAAAATGCTATCGAACAGAAACAATCTCTGCTGAAAGATGTGGAGACACTGGACAGCCTGAAACTGAATATCATTCCCCACCACAGCAGACGCCTGGTGTCGCTGCAGGATGTGAGTGTCTCCTACGGGGAACACCCTGTCCTGGAACATTTCAGTCTGGAGGTCTCCCAGGGGGAACGGATCGCTCTCTCCGGGAAGAACGGCTGCGGCAAATCCAGCCTGATCAGGCTGATCCTGGGGGATGACATTCCTCACACCGGGGAGGTATGGACCCCCTCCGGGCTCCGGATATCCTACATCTCCCAGGACACATCCCGGCTTGGCGGAACGCTGGACGAATATGCTTCAGAGCATGATCTGGACAATGCCGTTTTCCGTACCGTGCTGCGCAAGCTCGGGCTGGAACGGTCCCAGTTCGGCAAACAGATCCAGGACTACAGCGAAGGACAGAAGAAAAAAGTACTTCTGGCAGGCTCGCTCTGTGAGCCCGCCCATCTGTTCCTGTGGGATGAGCCGCTGAACTTTATCGATGTATTCTCCCGGATCCAGATCGAAGAACTGCTCCTGTCCGCCCGGCCTTCCATGATCTTCGTGGAACATGACCGGGCCTTCCGGGAGAAAGTAGCTTCAAGGATCGTGCGGATCCGCTGTTCATAGAGCGTGATTCCCGCATCCTTTGTGATACAGGGCATATCCGGCAAATATCAGCCCGTGCAAGCACATCTGTTGCCTGCCGGGCTTATCGCACAAAAAAGAGGAACCAGCGTACAGCATCCGCCATACTCCGATCCCCCGAATCCATATTCCATTTTTCAGTTATTTAACCAGCTCAAGCAGTCTGCTCTTCGGCACTGCTCCTACCTGCTTTCCAGACACTTCTCCGTTTTTAAAGGAGATAAAGGTAGGAATGCTCATCACGCCATATCTCTGAGCCAGTTCGATCTGCTCATCGATATTGATTTTGCATACCTTGACGCCTGCCTCCTCGTTGGAAATCTCCTCCACGACCGGCCCCATCATCTTGCAGGGTCCGCACCAGTCCGCATAGAAATCAACCAGCACCGGCTGATCCGCCTGCATAACTTCCTGTTCAAAATTATCTGTCGTCAGTTTTACTACTGCCATATCTATATCCTCCTTTTTTCTGTCATCTTGTTCCGATGCTATTGGTATACCATGGACACTAGGCTCGAAAACACCTCGCCAAGTGATCATATTATACCACATTATTAATTTTTTTCCGTGACAAAATCACATTATTTGTAATTCCTCAGACTTCTATTCATCCCGCCTGCAGTCTCCAGGCAGAGAGCCGCCTTGCCGGACGACACAGCGGACATGAACAGCAGTCTGCTTATATCTGCCCCAGTTTCCCTGCGTCAAGAACCTCCACCTTTCCCCGGGTCAGCCGGACCAGACCTTCCGTCTGGAACTGCTTCAGCAGCCTGCTTACCACTTCTCTTGCCGTTCCCGCATCCCGGGCCAGTACTTCATGTGTGACCGGGAACTCATCGCTTCCCGCCATGGCCCGATGTTCCAGGAGAACGCCCGCCAGACGGGAGGCCACGTTGGAAAATACAAACTGGTTGAAGAGCCACATCATATCCGAGAACTTCTCCGAAACCATCTCCATGGTGTAATCCTTGACCGCGCCGTTCTCGTCGTAGAGCCGCTTATAGACTTTCTTCGGGATCGTATAGACCACACAGTCTGTCTCCATCTCCATATCCAGCTCCACATCCATGCCGTTCAGCATACAGGCTGCGCTCAGGATGCTCACATCCCCGTCCATCAGACGGAAAAGAGTGATATCTCCGCCGTTTGGCGATGTGAGAAAGATACGCGCTCTGCCCTTTTCGATAATCTGTACTCCGGCACATTCGCCTCCGCCGAAATGAAGCCTTGTCTTCTTCTCACACAACGTTTTAGTAGTGCCCAGTTCCATCAGCTCTTTCTGTTCCGCACTCAGTTCCTCCCAAAAAGGGAATGACCGCCGGAATATTTCTGTCAGTTCTGCCATTCTATCTGCTCCACCTTTCCCCATCCGCCAGACAATAAAAATCAAACGTCCTGCACAGACTTTTCATTCAGGATGACCATTATCCCCAAACAGAATCGATATGGAACCAGTATAAAACACAGAATCTCATAAATCAAGACACCTACAGGCAAGCCATTTTTCTTTTATATGTTCTACAAATCATTCCACATGCGGTTATAGTTCAACCTTCTCTCAGTATCCAGCCATGAAGAAGCTGTGATGTCACGAAGGCCCGTAGTGGAGCGCAAGCGCGGCCGCCGGGACACCACAGCTCCTTCATGGCGGACGACTGCGAATGAGTGAACTATCCGTTCCCCAATCTTTATAAAATCATAAGATTCTATGCACGAATTTGTCACATTCTGGCCCTACACTCATTTATGAACATTGAAGGGAGTATGATACCAATGACAACAGAAGAATATTATTCGCTGATCCCGCCCTATCAGGACGCTCTCAGTCTGATCCTGACGCGCCTGGAGATCCTGGATCACGCGGTATATGAAAAGGAAGGATTCCGCCCGATCCACGGCATCACCCATCGGATCAAGGAGAAAGAGAGCATGGAAAAGAAGCTGAAAAAGAAGGATGCCGACGGAACATGCGAAAACGCCCGGGCCATGCTCAAAGACATTGCCGGAATCCGGGTCATCTGCTTTTTCGAACAGGATATCCGTCATCTGGCAGGAGCGCTGAAAAAGCAGTCCGACCTGGTGATCATCCGGGAAAAGGATTACATAGCAGCGCCGAAGCCCAACGGCTACCGGAGCTACCATCTGATCGTAGGTGTTCCCATCTATCATATGGACAGCATGGAATATTTCCCGGTAGAGATCCAGTTTAGGACCATTTCCATGGACTTCTGGGCTGCCATGGAGCACCGGATCTGTTATAAGAACCAGCCATTCAACGAGATGGAGATGAAGAGCGCCTTCCGTCAGTATGCGGAGATCCTGGAGAAAATGGAAAAGTCCTTTGAAGTTTACAGCGAAAACGGAGCCTGAGCAGCTCCGTTTTCACTGTATATATTATTAAGTTTATACCAGACTCGTTCTCCTGAGCGCTCTTCTGATTTCTTCATCCCGGTCTCTGATCGCCAGGTTGATGGCCTGCATCATCAGGTTGTTCCATACGCTTGATCCCGGGAAACAGCCTGTGTTTTCTATCAGAGCACCGCCCCTCACCCGGACGCCTGCATCCTTATAGCTTCTGCCAAACAGCCGGATCCTGCCGCTGTCGGGAACAAGGAGCCCGCAGATCATGAAAAAAACTGCCCATGTAACATTCACCTCTTCTTGTTTTTACATGGACAGTTTACCCGGGGATTGTTTTTGAATGTTTTCAGTTTTGTTTCTGAATTATAAAAAACGAAAGAAAGAAAAGGCAAGAGGGACAGATCTGTAAAACAGAATCCATCCCTCCTGCATATAGATTATGAGCCGTTCTGAGCGTTTTACGCTTCATCAATAGCCTTTCCGATGTCATGTCTCATATATTTATTCTCAAATTGTACCCATTCCGTAGCGGCATAAGCATTGGCTCTTGCCTCTTTCAGATCTTTGCCCTTCGCAGTCACACCAAGCACGCGTCCGCCGTTGGTCACGATCTGACCATCCTGAAACTTTGTTCCGGCATGGAAGCAGTAGTAGCCCTCATGCTTCTTGAACTCATCCAGTCCGGTAATGGGGAATCCCTTCTCATACTTCACCGGATAACCATCGGAAGCCAGCACTACGCAGACCGCCGCATTGTCCTCAAACTGCAGGTCGATCTGATCCAGTGTCCCGTCGATGCATGCTTCCACAACATCGATGATATCATTCTTCATCCTCGGAAGAACCACCTGCGCCTCCGGATCTCCGAAACGGGCATTGTACTCCAGCACCTTCGGTCCGTCTGCAGTGAGCATCAGTCCGAAGAAGATCACGCCTTTGAAGGGGCGTCCTTCTGCAGCCATAGCGTCAACAGTGGGCTGGTAAATATATTTCTGGCAGAACTCATCCACTTCCTTCGTGTAGAAAGGACTCGGGGAGAATGTTCCCATTCCGCCTGTGTTCAGTCCGGTATCACCGTCTCCCGCCCGCTTATGGTCCTGAGCGCTTGTCATGGTCTTGATGGTCTTTCCGTCCACAAAGGAAAGGACAGACACCTCGCGTCCGGTCATGAACTCCTCGATGACCATCTCATTTCCTGCGGAGCCGAATTTCTTGTCCAGCATGATTGTGCGCACGCCTTCCTTCGCCTCCTCCAGGTTCTGGCAGATCAGCACGCCCTTTCCAAGGGCAAGTCCGTCAGCCTTCAGAACGATGGGGAATTTCGCTGTCTCAAGATACGCCAGCGCCTTGTCCGGATCTGTAAAGTTCTCATAGCCAGCTGTCGGAATATTGTATTTCTTCATGAGATCCTTGGAAAACGCCTTGGATCCCTCCAGGATAGCCGCATTCTTTCTGGGACCGAAGGTACGGATACCTGCCTCCTCCAGGATGTCTACCAGACCTCCCACCAGAGGATCATCCATTCCCACGATACACAGATCGATCTCTTTCTCTTTTGCAAATGCCGCCAGCTTGTCAAACTCCATGGCGCCGATGTCCACGCACTGGGCATACTCTGCGATCCCGGCATTGCCCGGAGCACAGTAGATCTTATCCGCTTTCGGACTCTTTGCCACACTGGCTGCGATGGCATGCTCTCTTCCGCCGCTTCCTACTATCAGTACCTTCATAAGTGCCTCCTTTTCCTTGTATCAGACTGATCAGTCTATCACCGTTTTATTGCCTTCTACTCTGACTCTGCCGTTGGCGATCAGATCAATAGCTCTTGGCAGGATCTTCCACTCTGCCTGCTCCATCACTCTTCTCTGAAGGATCTCCGGTGTATCTCCCTGTTCCACTTCCACTGCCTTCTGCAGGATGATCGGTCCGGTGTCCGTGCCCTCGTCCACAAAGTGCACAGTCGCTCCCACGACCTTCACTCCCCGCTCCAGCGCGGCCTCATGTACCTTCAGCCCGTAATATCCCTTTCCGCAGAAGGAAGGGATCAGAGAAGGATGGATGTTGATCATCCGGTTCCGGTACTTCTGGATCATAGCCGGCGGGATCACCACCAGGAATCCTGCCAGGACGATCAGATCCGGCTGCAGTCCGTCCACCGCCTCAAGAAGCTTCTCATTGAAGATCTCTCTGGTCTCATAGTCCTTCGGAGAAACGCACAGGGACGGGATCCCGTTCTCCTCCGCCCTCTTAAGAGCATAGGCATTCCGGTTGTTGCTGATGACTCCAACGATCTCTGTATTGGTGATCGTTCCGTCTTTCACCCCGTCGATGATGGCCTGAAGGTTGGTTCCTCCTCCGGATACCATCACTGCGATCCTTAACATAAAGTCACTCCCTTTTCACCGGCTTCGATCTGTCCCACTACATACGGATCTTCTCCTGCGGCACGGATCGCCTCCATGGCCTTATCCACATCCTTTTCATCTACTGCAACGATCATTCCCAGGCCCATATTGAATGTATTGTACATCATATGTTCCTCTACATCACCCTCTTCCGCGATCATGGCGAACACCGGCGGTACAGGATAGCTGTCTTTGCGGATCACGGCCCGTGTGCCGTCCTTCAGCATACGGGGAACATTCTCGTAGAACCCGCCGCCTGTGATATGGCTGCATGCCTTCACTGTCACGCCTGCATCCTTGATGCTCTTCAGCGCCTTCACATAGATCTTCGTAGGAGCCAGCAGTGCTTCTCCCAGAGTGCAGCCCAGTCTGTCATAATAAGTATCCAGTGCTTCTCTCTCCATGGGGAACACTTTTCTCACAAGAGAGAATCCGTTGCTGTGTACACCTGAGGAAGCCATTCCGATCAGGACGTCCCCTGCCTTCAGGTCCTCCCCTGTGATCATATCCTTTTTATCGCATACGCCTACAGCAAATCCGGCCAGATCATAATCCTCCGGAGCCATCAGTCCCGGATGCTCTGCCGTCTCGCCGCCGATCAGCGCCGCGCCGGACTGCAGACATCCTTCTGCAACGCCCTTTACGATATCCGCGATCTTCTCCGGCTCATTCTTGCCGCAGGCAATATAGTCCAGGAAGAAGATGGGCTCTCCGCCTGCGCAGGCAATATCATTCACACACATGGCAACAGCGTCGATCCCGATGGTATCATGTTTGTCCAGGATCATAGCGAGCTTCACCTTGGTTCCGCAGCCGTCCGTCCCGGACAGCAGCACCGGCTCTTCCATCTCTTTGATCTTCGCCAGAGAAAAGGCGCCGGAGAATCCTCCCAGACCGCCCAGCACTTCCGGGCGCATGGTCTTCTTCACATGTTCCTTCATAAGTTCCACTGATTTGTAGCCGGCTTCAATATCAACGCCCGCATTCTTATAATCCATACTGTTGTCTCCTTTTATATACGCAGGACCGCACTGTGCGTCAGCCGGTCCCGCTTCCCGTTTTCTCTTATTTCTCCTTCAGGTACTCCTCGTATCCGACTACTTTCAGACGGTCAGACTTTGCCTGAACTGTATTCTTCATCTCTTCTGAATAAGCTTTCAGTTTTCCAAGGATCTCATCATCAGAAACTGCAAGGATCTTCGCCGCAAGGATCGCAGCGTTCATCCCGCCGTCAATGGCAACTGTAGCGACCGGGATTCCCGGCGGCATCTGTACGATGGAGTAAAGTGCATCCACACCGTCCAGATTCTTGGATGACATGGGAACACCGATCACCGGCATGGGGAACAGTGCGGCACACATTCCGGGGAGATGCGCGGCCATTCCTGCACCTGCGATGATCACCTTGATTCCTTTTCCTTCCGCTGACTTCGCCCAGTCAAAAAACACATCCGGCATACGGTGTGCGGAGATGATCGTCATCTCATAGTCGATCCCCAGCTTGTCCAGCATAGCAGCAGCCTTGCTCATCACTTTCAGGTCAGAGTCGCTGCCCATCACGATTCCTACTTTTGGCATATCGTTACCTCCTTCAATGGCTCATTTAAAACTTCTGTTCCCGGTAATACGAATCTTCCGTTCTTTATTAGTATAATGTCTTTGCCTTCTTTTGTCACTACACTTATTTCTTCTAATTCTTCATAAGGTATGGTTATATCTGTATGGCAGTTGAGATAAGCTTTTGACACATCCTCTTTTCTCTGGATGGACACAGAATTATCCTTTGCCACGATCTCTTTTCCGTTTGGATTATACACCCGGATCTCCTCGCTCCAGGAATAGCATGTGTCTCCCACGGCGAAATGCGGTCCGGTCTTCTCCGCGATCAGAATAGGCATCTTATCCTCGATGCCGTATTTTTTCCCTGTTACATAAGCAGTAGTGTTCGTTCCGATGGCGAACTCCCCCAGGGGAAGTGTCTCATGATTTTTCAGTACATTATCATAAATGTACTTTCTTCCTTCCTCTTCGCTGTCAAAGTTAGAGCAGGAATACTCCGTTACCTTTCCGTCCTCAAATCTGAGACAGAGGTTGCGGTACTCCAGCCCTTCCAGGAATACCCGGCTCACATGGAGAACGCCGGAAGTTCCCTCCAGCACAGGAGAGGTGAATACCTCGCCAACCGGAATATTAACATCTGCCACGCAGTTCTCGAACTTGGTCTCCTTCTCCGGATCCTTCAGATCACAGAGACGTACCCTGATGTCTGTCTGGTTTTCCCCTTTTCCAAGGATGTGCACATACTCTCCCTGATCCAGGGCGTCGATCATGGTCTGCTGTACCCGGGAATACAGTTTTGCATCCAGTGTGTTGATACGGATCACATCTTCAAATATCTCCGGATACTTCTCTCCGATCTCCGGTACCGGCCATGCAATAATGGTAAAGCTTCGTTCATCGCCCTTGATATACTCATTGGTCATCTGTCCGGATCTGCTGTCATAGAGAAGGGCCAGCTCCCTCTGTTCCACCGTATAGGAAGGAGCGGACTTCTTCGCCTGAGGCGAGAACGGTTTCTCCCCGAATGTCTCCATCACCGCGGGGCCTGCAAATCCCGCTGCCAGCTCCCGGTTCTTCTCATACACATTTCTCATCACTTCCAGCTTCCGCTCGATATAACGCTTGTCCATGAAAAGAGCCTGGTCCTGGCGGTGGTCGTATTCATACTGCCAGTTCGCCACAGCGCCGTGATACCCGATCTTATGATGCTCCCTCTTCGTGATCACACCGGACGCCGCCCGGTAGATCACCGGCTCCAGCCCCATTTTGCGGAAATTCTCTATGGCAATGTGGACAACTCTCTCAAACCCCAGAGTATACCGGATATTTACTGTGGATTTCTTCGACAGGTCCTTCCCCGTATTGATAAACCCGATCCTGTACCCTTCTGTATAGACGTCCGCCATCTTCCGGATCGTCTCCTCAGGAAGCTCCCTCAGATACCTCGCCGTTCCCAGTTCATTCTCTGAAATATATTCTCCGAACCGGTAGAGATACCGGTCATTATCCAGATCCGCATTTACTATAATATCTGTCGCAAAGGAAACTCCCGGATCAATCTGCTCCATGATCCTGTCCGCCAGGAACACATCACAGTAATCACTGGCATACCAGTATAGAATGTCCCGGATTTCCTTTGGCTCCGGCTCCTCGTCCCCCTCAAAGCAGTTATAAACTTCAATAAAAAGCTCAAAAAGTATGGTAAGATAGTCCAGCTTCCCTTCGAATGCATATGAGATACCAGATCTCATCTCAGCATAGAGGAAACAGAGCAGTCTTCCCATCCGCTCTCCGAACCGTTCCGCCGCATAAGCCGGATTTGCGAAGCTGGTATTATAATTATCCCCCAGTATATCACTGTAGAGGATCTCATTCAGACTCTGCATCTCCTCAAGGCTGCTGTGTTCCCATATACCTTCCTTCAAATTTCTGCTGACATTTTCCAGCTCCAGGAGGAAGATCCCCGTGTCCTGAAAATAAGCACGGTACCATTCCGGCACAGTCTCCTCTGTGACCAGCCTTCGCAGCCTGTCCACCGCCAGAGAATGTCTCTCCTGTATCTGTTCATTTCTCTTATTCTGCATCTCGCTCATCTTCAATTCCATCAGCCGATCCCTCCTATAAAAATCGCGCAGAACAGAAGCAGTACCACCGCGCATACCGGCAGCCCGATCCTGCACGTAAGATAATTTCTCTCCCTCTCACGCAGCCCCTTTACCGAAGCTACAACACCGGCTAAAGATAAAATGCAGGGCAGCACCATGATGCCCCCCACGATTCCCAGCGTATTTCCTCTCATCAGATATGCATACAGAATACAGCCTGCAAGTATGACAAGTGCTGCTCCTCCGCACCAGCATGATACAACGCCTCCATGGGAATGTTTGTATCTGGCCTGTCCGTATTTTCTGGCTCCCCGCTTTTTTCTATCCTTTTCTTTTCGTCTGTCCTCAGCGTTTTTTCCGTTTCCGAACATTATACCTTCTCCTTATCAGATTGCATATCGAAAAAATAATATATCCCAGAACTCCCCCGATAGTATTCAGCAGGATATCATCCACATCGAAGCTTCCCACCTTGGTAAACAGCTGCGCCACCTCCACGCAGAGGCTGAGTCCCATACTGCAAAACAATGTTTTGAAAAATCCTCTCGTCTTTCCCGCCATGGAAATAAAAAAGCCGAATGGAACAAAGATCAGGATATTGCCGAAAAGATTGGCAAAAACTGTGAATGTCCCAAGCTGCTCCCTGTATGTGAGAAACCTTCTGATCTCTCTGAATAGTTCCAGATTATACCGATATTCTTCTGTTCCGCTCCTGCCGTACCATTCGGCAAGGAACAGAAAATAAATCAAAAAAACAATATATAATATAAACAGGACCTTTCCCACCGCCCTGAGTAATTTCGATTTTCTCCTGTTCAAAATAAACCCTCACAATATTTATACTGTCTTCCTTACGAAGACGGGACAGGCCCCGGGAGAGGTCTGTCCCTTATCATCAAAACATGATTTCTTTATTATTTTTCAGAAGTCTTGCGCCATTTACAATGGAAAGGACTCCCGCCGCAATTCCTGTGACTAAAACAATAACACCAAGCGCAATTGAGCCTGCACCGATACTCTTCATTATACGATATGTCTTTTCCATGTAATGTGCCTCCTATTTCACTCCATATGTTTCATAGTATGCGTCGATCGCCGCTTTTAATGTATCGTCAATGATAACACGGCCTTCATACGGTCTGTTGTACAGGTGCTCTACAACTTCCTCCATAGTCACGATTGCCGCTGTATCAAACCCATACAGATCCCGGATCTCTTCCAGCGCGCTCTTCTCACCGCCTTTTCCTACTTCCATACGGTTCAGGGATACGATCAGCCCTACAATAGTCACGTCTGCCGCCCCTCTTACCTTCGGCACGGTCTCTTCCATGGATTTCCCGGATGTAGTCACATCCTCGATCATGATCACGCGGTCTCCGTCTTTCAGCTTGCTTCCAAGGAAACTTCCCTTGTCCGCTCCGTGATCCTTCTCTTCCTTGCGGTCCGAACAGTAGCGGACCTCCTTGCCGTACAGTTCGCTGTATGCCACAGCCGTCACAACTCCCAGCGGGATACCCTTGTACGCCGGTCCGAACAGCACGTCAAAATCATCGCCGTATCTGTCATGGATCGCCTTTGCATAATATTCCCCCAGCTTCTTCAGCTGAGAGCCAGTCACATATGCTCCTGCATTCATGAAAAATGGAGACTTTCTCCCGCTCTTCAGTGTGAACTCTCCGAACTTCAGAGCCTCACAGTCCACCATAAATTCGATAAACTCCTGCTTGTACTGTTCCATATGTGTACCTCCCTGTATATATGATAAATAAAATTTCTTTCTTAAATTCTTTACAATTCTAACATACATGCCTGAGTTTTTCAATGATTCTATTCCATCTCAGATGGCTGTCGCTGTTCACTCGTTCCCGGGTGTCCGCCATGAAAGCCGTTTGAGCAATATCGGACGCTTCACATCGCATTATAGCTGAAATTAATCTGAGCAGTAACGAAGTGCGGCTTGATAAACGTATGGTTCCAATGATAAAATAAGAACGATGCATACCCTATCAAGGAAGGAGACAGACAGATGAACAGAACTTTTAATACAGATGGATACTGCGATCCCGAAATTAATTATATGGTCGATCTGTCTGATCGGCTTGCCAGGATAAAGGCTATGGTTGATTCCGAAAAATATTTTACGATCAACAGGGCAAGACAATACGGGAAAACTACAATACTTACTGCGCTTGCCGATTATCTGAAGAATGACTATGAAGTTGTAAGCCTGGATTTTCAGACCTTAAGCACACTTTCCTTTGAGAGTGAAGAATCATTTGTCGCGTCTTTTGCTGAAGAACTGTTGGACAATGTACAGCAGTTTCCTGACGATATCAAAGTAAAACTCTCCGCATTTGCAGAAAGAAGGGCTTCGATCAACTCACTTCAGATGCTGTTCAAAACATTAAAATCGTGGTGTGCAAAGTCCGAAAAAAGGATTGTCCTGATTATCGATGAGGTAGATACTGCTGCCAACAATCAGGTGTTTTTGGATTTTCTCTCACAGCTACGCGCATATTATCTGAAAAGGCGAAGGACTCCCACATTTCAATCAGTAATCCTGGCCGGAGTCTATGACATCAGAAACATCAAAAGAAAAATCCATCCTGGTGATGAACACAAGCAGAACAGTCCTTGGATTACTCGCGAAGGCAACGAGGAAAATGAGAGTTCACTCTCATTTGACGACTGCCCGCGGGATCATAAGGGACTTGTCCCTTATGATATCGCTGCTGATTTTCTTATTGATATGAGTTTTTCGCAATCTGATATTGCCGGTATGCTTCAAGATTATGAATCTGATCATCATACTGGAATGGACATCAATCTTATTTCCAGTCTGCTGTATGATTACACGTCCGGCTACCCTTATCTGGTTTCTCGAATGTGCAAATTAATGGATGAACGCATTGTCGGGACCAGCATATATACGGATCTCTCCAGAATATGGACCCGTGAAGGATTCATGACTGCATTAAAAATGCTTCTGGAAGACAATAATCCGCTTTTTGAATCGTTGATGGGAAAATTGAATGATTTTCCAGAGCTGAACAGAGTTATCTCACGCCTGCTGTTTCAGGGGCAAAGCATTGCCTACAACGCAGACGATATTGCTGTTCAAAACGCCCTGATGTTTGGTTTTGTAAAAATAGTCAACTCCACTGTTATGCTGGCAAACAGAATATTCGAGATGCGTTTATACAGCAAGTTCCTCCTTGACTATAAAGAACAGAACAGCAGCATATATAACGAAGGTGCGCGCCAGAAAAATCAATTTATTATTGACGGACATCTGAACGTAAGGCTTGTACTTGAGAAATTCGTCGAAACATTCGATTATCTCTACGGTGATCGAACTGAATCTTTTCTGGAAGACGAGGGCAGAAAATATTTCATGCTGTTTTTACGCCCGATCATCAACGGAACCGGAAACTGTTATGTCGAGGCACAAACCAGGAACCGTGAACGCATGGATCTTGTCATAGACTATCTTGGAGAACAGCATATTATAGAAATGAAAGTCTGGCATGGAAATGCATATAACGAACGCGGAAGGCAGCAGCTCTCTGATTACCTGGATTATTTCCATTTAAAAAAGGGATATATGCTCAGCTTCAATTTCAACAAGAAGAAAGAAATCGGGGTAAAAGATATTGTTATAGGCGATCGGACCATCGTAGAAGCTGTTGTCTGACCCAGGAGCAAAAATGCTCTATCAATACAAACAACAGTATTTCTATATTATCCACTTTTAAAATACAATTTACATCATTAGCCGGAGGCGCGGCTTGGAGCTCTTACCATTTGTAAGACTTCCCGGCCGCGCCGGTTCGCGTTTCGGTCTGTTTAGACAATAGCATTTCCGATTGAACAGTGCCGGAAGTGGGGCGGATTCAGGAAATGAGTCCCGCAGAATCACTCCGGATGGGATACAAATGCACTCAGATCATCGATAGAGATTGCCGAAGTGTTGCTGGTCAGGATGGCGTCCTCTTTTACAAGAGATGATATTTCTTCATAGAATTCCTTTTTCATCTCAATGTGTTCCGGGATTGCTTCGATGACCAGATCTGCGTCTCTGAAGCATTCCTTATCTGTTGTAAGACAGATGGATTCTATTATCTTTTTTGATTCTTCTGCTGTCAGTCTGCCATTTTCCACAAGTACCTGCTGGCTTTTATCGATCACATGACACGCCTTTACAAAGTCCATCTCACTGACGCTGTACAAGACAGTATCATATCCATACTGCGGGAACATCTGGCTGATTCCTGCGCCCATAAGCCCTCCTCCGGCTATAACAACTTTATGGATTTCTTTTATGTTCATATCTTGAATTCCTCCCTTGTCCTGGTAAATCAGATCTCAGTTTTGATATTTCTCTGATATCTGTAAACTGATTGCAAAAACTACGAAACTAAGGATAAACCTTGTTTTCGTAACAGAGTCAAGTCTTTAAAATATCAGACTATTTCATCAAATGTTAGCTTCAAATGCTTTCAAATGCTTTTCTGCGTTCCTTAGCATATAAGAATTACCTGATTTTTCCCTTGACTCTGTCACAGGAACAGGTATTAAAATAACGAAGATACAGCTTATACAACAGGAAAGGCAGTGAATACGCATGAATACATTTCAGATCAGACCACAGATTCATTTACTTGATAAGGCCGGGGAGCTGACAGATGTTTTTCCTCTTACGGAAAGAGATCTTGTATTTACAAGCAGGCACGTCTATCAGAATTATTTTGACGGCACCTTTGCTCCGGCAAGAGTTATCTTTCATACAGACTACGGGACCGGTGAGCCTTCGGACCGCTTTTTCGAGACTATGCTCGATGATATTGACCTTGACCGGTACGACCGGATCATCGCCATCGGAGGCGGCACCATTCTGGACACGGCAAAGCTGCTCACACTCCGCAGGATCCATCCGGTCGGAGATCTGTTTGATAAGAAGTTCCCGGCTGAGAAGATCCGCAGCCTGATCCTTGTTCCCACTACATGCGGGACCGGAAGTGAAGTTACGAATGTCTCCATCCTGGAATTTGTGGACAGGCGTACCAAGTTCGGGCTGGCGGTGGACGCCCTCTATGCAGATCACGCTGTTTTGATCCCGGAGCTGATCGAGAAGCTTCCCTTCTCTGTATTTGCCACAAGCTCCATCGACGCCTTTATCCACGCTATAGAGTCCTATGTATCTCCGAAGGCCACTGTATTTTCAGAGATGTACTCGAAGAAGGCTATGGAAATGATCCTCAGCGGATACCTGAAGATCGCAGGGGAAGGGCGGTCGGTTCTTCCTTCCCTGACAAAGGACTTTCTCGTGGCAAGCTGCTGCGGAGGGATTGCCTTCGGCAATGCAGGTACCGGACCGGTCCACGCCATGAGTTATCCGTTAAGCGGTACATACCATGTGCCTCACGGCGAATCGAATTACGTATTTTTTACAACTGTTTTCCATAAATACCAGGAGCTGAAGCCGGATGGAAAAATCATGGAACTGAACCGTTTTCTCGGAAATATACTGGGCTGTGCGCCAGATGAAGTATATACGGAACTGGAAAAGCTGTTCAACCAGATCATTACCAAAAAGTCACTCTCCGAATATGGTGTGACAGACGAAGACTTGCCTGCATTTGCAGAAAACGTCTGCACGAAGCAGGGACGTCTCATGCAGAATACTTATACTCCACTGAGTTATGATGTTATTCTGGAAATGTTCCGCTCTCTGATGTAAAACAGCTGCTCAGCCGGCACAAATGCCGTGCTGAACTGCAATTGCCGTTACTGTAATAACTTCCGCAATATAAAAGCCGCATATCTTCAGCGGCGGAATGGAGATATTTATGACACTGAGTCAGGAAATCGAAGAACTTGTAACTGCCATGGCAGAGAATCACGCAAAAAACAGATATTACCGCAGACCGATCACGGGATATGCAAGCGCGGAAGATCCTCTGTATGATCAGCTGGATGAGATCATCGGGAATCCTCAGATCCATCCCAGGGATATGCTCCCCGGAGCACGGACCGTGATCGTCATATTCCTTCCATATTCAGAGATCGTATATAATGACATGAAAAACGGACTCCTGACCTCATCTGTATACTCGGACGCATATATGCACACCAACGCGCTCCTGGACGATATGACCGCGAAAGCAGGAGAACTGCTTGCTTCAAAAGGATACCGCAGCGTCAGCGAACCTCCTACGGAAAACTTCGACCACGTGACAAAGACGGCAAGCTGGGGCCACAAGTCCAATGCGGTCATTGCCGGGATCGGTACCTTCGGTCTGAATCATCTGATCATCACCAGATCCGGATGCCTGGGTCGTATGACCAGCATTGTTACAGACGCCTACATCGAGCCGGGAATGCGGCCGGAACGCTCCTACTGCCTGTTCTATCAGACAGGGAAATGCAGGAAATGTGTGGACAACTGTCCGTCCGGAGCACTCTGTTCGGACGGAACTATTGATAAGCGCCGATGTGATGCCTATCTGGAAGGGAAAAATATCCATGACTGGCAGCAGGGCTGTCCACAGTGTGCTCTGGGGCCCTGCGCCATGCGGGGATTCTGAAACCTGCAGACGCAATTTATCCAACGACATTTTCTTCAGAAAGGAGACTGGACATATGAGTATCTATACAGAAGCAGAACACGCAGTTGCTCTTACAGATACCATGCACTGGATCAAGCATCCGCCTATGACGCCGGAAGAACGATACAGGTACGGCCGCTATCACTGGCGCCTGAAAGACTACAATGAAGCCTTCCGCTGGTTCCGCATGGCTCTGGAGGATCATGTAGAAGCCGCCTGGTTTGATATTGGGCTGGGTCTGATCAATGACTTCTTCGACCCGGAAACATATCAGAGAATATTCGGCCAGAATACCGAGGGTCGTTCTGTGACAGACGATACAGCCTCTGTAACGGCCGATCCCACAGTATGCTTCCGACATGCCTGGAATTATTACTCCTCCATCGCTGAACCGGACTCCGAAGAACTATTCCGGAAGGCATGGATGTTGCGCCGGGGACTTGGGACAGAATCCGATCCCGAAACCGCCCGCATGATGTTTGAACAGATTCCCGGGATGCATCCGGATCTGACGCCGGAAGATTTCAAAATATACTGTGAGTACACAGTGGAAGGCTCCGACGCCTCCGCCGCAACAGATATCTGCAAACTTCCCATAGGAGACGCCTTTCTGGAACTGTCCACATATAAGCTGGAGTCCATCCTGAAAGAGGCGGAGAAAACTGACGGAATGAAAAGTGCTGACAAAGAAGCAGCTGACGAAAAAAACGCTGACAGAAAAAATGTTGACAGAAAAAATATTGACGGAAAAACTGCCGACAGGAACTGTCCGGATCAGGAAAGAGAGATCGGCTGAAGAAGTATAACGGGGAACTACTCCGCTATCTGCCGAAAAGTGATGACGCCTCCTTCAGCGGCTCCCGCCTGCCTGTCCTTAACATGTGTATGGTGCCCCGCTGGGATATCCAGTATCTGAAGGCACTGGCCACATACGGCGGTGGTCTCATCGGCAGGCCTCCGGAATACGATATGATGCTTGAACAGATGGAGGTGACTACCACTATGCACGGCGGTTCCCGGGATTCTGTAGAATACATAGAACCGGAGACTATGGAAAAGATGTACGAATATCTTCTGGAATCTGTCACCGCCAAAGACGAAGAACAGACCACAGGCGGTCTGTTCGGGCGGTTTATGAAAAGACGGGAGAACAGCTGATCTGCTGGACTCCCGTCTTTTTATTTTCTTATTTCACGATACCGGTCATTTCCTTTACACTCTGGAAATGATTTTCTTCCATATATTTTTCAATCCCGTCTATAACTTTCAGTGTCACAGCCGGATCATGAAAGTTTGCCGTTCCCACAGATACCGCGCTGGCTCCCGCCAGGATCATCTCGATGGCGTCCTCCGCCGAAGCGATCCCGCCCATACCGATAACAGGAACCTGGACCGCATTTGCCGCTTCGTAGACCATCCTCACTGCAATGGGATGGATAGCCGGTCCGGAAACGCCGCCAGTCCGGTTTGCAAGAACAAATGTCTTTCTGTTAATATCGATCTTCATCCCCGTAATGGTGTTGATCAGGGAAACCGCATCCGCACCTCCCGCTTCCACAGCTTTTGCCATCTCAGCAATACTCGTCACATTGGGACTGAGTTTCATGATCACCGGCTGCTTCGCATATTTCTTCACAGCCTTAGTAATCTTCTCAGCTGCTTTCGGATCCTGCCCGAAGGCAATCCCGCCCTCTTTTACATTCGGACAGGAAATATTGATCTCCAGCATATCTACGTCTTCACCCGCCAGGCGCTCTACCACCTGGCAGTAATCTTCCTCTGAACGTCCGCACACATTGACAATGATCTTTGTATCATATTTACGGAGAAACGGAATATCGCGTTCACAGAACACGTCAATCCCGGGATTCTGCAGACCTACCGCATTCATCATCCCTCCGTAAGTCTCTGCTACTCTGGGAGTCGGATTTCCTTCCCATGGGACATTTGCCACCCCCTTCGTCGTCACAGCGCCCAGTCTGTTCAGATCAACAAAATCCGCATATTCCGCTCCGGAACCAAATGTACCTGATGCCACGGTCACCGGATTTTTCCACTCTACACCTGCTATATTCACACGCATATCCATCAGATTTCCACCTCCGTAGACAGAAATACCGGACCGTCCTTGCATATCCGCCGGTTGTTCACATTGCTGTGGTGGTCTTTCTCTTTTGTTTTACAGACACAGGCCAGGCAGGCCCCGATTCCGCAGGCCATGCGCTCCTCCAGAGAAAGCCAGCACTCGATCTCCTTCTCCTCTGCGTATGCCTTCAGCGCGCGGAGCATGGGTGTCGGTCCACAGGCATAGATTACCTCCGCCTCCAGGTTGTTCTCCCGGATGGCGTCCATGACATTCCCCTTTGTTCCCACACTTCCATCCTCCGTGGAAATATAGACGTCACCATTCTGCTCAAACTCTTCTTTCAGGAACGTTTCCTGATCCCGGTACCCCATTATGATCTGTTTCTTACCGCATTCCAACTGCTTTGCCAGCTCCAGGATCGGAGGCACCCCGATGCCGCCTCCGATAAGGAATGCCCGTTTTCCTTCCGCTCTTTCAAGAGGAAATCCATTTCCCAGAGGCCCGATCACAGGCACAATATCTCCATCCTTCATGCGGGAAAACAGCTCCGTTCCCGTTCCGCTTCCGGTCACCCGGTAAACCACCCGCAGAGCCCCCCTCGTCCTGTCAATCTCGCAGATGCTGATGGGACGGGGCAGAAGCTTGCTCCCCTCATTCGTATACATAGATATGAACTGCCCAGGCTTCGCTTCCGCTGCCGCTTCCGTCTTCAGCCACATACTGTAAATTCCCTCCGCAATTCTCTCCTGAGAGAGAATTATGGAATTTTCTTTCTTTTTCGTCATACAAACTCCTTTTGTCAGAATTTTCTCCAAAAAAGTACCTGTCACTTTTTTCCGCCGTTTTCAGAATATTCTACAAATTTCCTTCCAACGCACCGCTGATATCGCTGATCATGGCTTCAACAGCTGCTCTGGACGCATCTCCGAAGTTCTCTGCACCATACTTCGCATATGCCTCCTGTTTGTAAGCAGCTATGATTCCTCTGGAGGAATTCACAATAGCGCCAAGTCCATCTTCATTAAAGAAATGCACAAGGTCTTTGCCCTGTCCTCCCTGTGCACCATATCCCGGAACAAGGATATAGGACTTCGGCATGATCCGGCGGAGGACCTTGCCCATCTCCGGATAGGTCGCTCCTACAACCGCGCCGATATAACTATACTCATCTCCCATACAGTCAGCGCCCCACTCGGCAACCTTCTCTCCTACCAGTTCATACAGCGGTCTGCCGTCGATCAGCTGATCCTGGAACTCACCACTGGAAGGATTGGATGTCTTCACAAGAATGAAGAGTCCCTTCTTCTCCTCTTTGCAGACATCGATAAATGGGTTTACCCCGTCTGATCCCAGATATGGATTCACAGTCACAAAATCCTCATCAAAAGGAGCATACACTTTGCTTCCTACTTTTACTTTTCCGATATGTCCTGTTGCATAGGCAGCTGAAGTAGATCCGATATCTCCTCTCTTGATATCTCCGATCACTACAAGGTCCTTAGATTTGCAATAATCAACCGTTTTCTTAAACGCCTGCAGTCCCGGAATGCCAAACTGTTCATACATGGCAATCTGCGGCTTCACCGCAGGGATCAGATCGTATGTCTTATCTACGATTTCCTTATTAAACTGCCACACGGCCTCAGCCGCGCCCTCCAGCGTCTCGCCATACTCGGCAAACGCCTTGTCCAGCACGTGCTGCGGAATATAATTCAGCATGGGATCCAGCCCAACAACGATAGGCGCTCCCGTCTTTTTAATCTTTTCAACCAGTTTATTGATCATACTCTTTCCTCCATTCTTTTACATTTCAAGTATTCATATTACACCACGGACACCAGGCTCGTAAAAAACTCGCCGAGTGTTCATATTATACCATGCTCCTCATTCTCGCGAAATACCTTTATCCGGAAATCCGGCATATATTCCTAAATATCTGTTGCCATTCCGTCTTATCTCAACACAGGGTTTCAATGACGGACGGCCGAGAAAGAGGAAACAGCAACGAGATATTTTTCCATACCGCCCGGCGCCAGCAGTTCAAAGGGGAACGTCGGAATATTCCTCAACACCCCGTACACAAAGATCAGGATCAGAACCGCCACAAGCAGCCTGACACTGATTCTCCCGTCCACATGATTCTCCCCCGAAATAACCCAGTCCATTCCCCGAACTACCACGTACAGGCCGATAAAAGGAAGCAGTATTGTCATAAGCGGGTTATAACTGAAAGCATCCAGGATCTGCCCGTGCAGAAGCGAATAACTTGCCCGGCCCGCGCCGCATCCCGGGCAGTACAGGCCAGTCAGAAAATAAAAAACACAGGGAAGAGGATACTGATACGGATCGTGATAATATAGATAAAGTGCTCCTGCCAGAGCCACAGACAAAACCGCTCCCGCCAGAGCAGCTCTCCGGCATCTTTTTACTCTGATATACTCCCATAACCGTCGCACCCGGCTTCCCTGCATTCCGTTGTCTCTCCCGTCTCTTACTTTATAAATATCTCATTTAAACATTATCGGCTTATTATTAATAGTAGTAATAAAATTCGCTGATGCTTCCAATCACTCCAAACGCCATGGAGAAAAGCTCTACCAGCAGTCCGACCACAAACGCCACAATGATCCAGATTTTTGCATTTCTCGCCGCGCGGTGCGCTTCCTCGTTATTTCCAGCATAAGTAGCACTGTTGATCTTTGCCGCAAACACGATTGCAACGATACCAAACGGCGGACAGCAGCATATCGTGGAAATGATAGCCAGGATCAGATAGGGCACCCAGTTCACCGGCTCCCCCTGATCATACCGCTGATATCCGGCCGAATATCCGCCTCCATTCCAGGAAGAGTTATCCTGGTATCCTTCATTTTGCTGTGTTCCGGCCCCCGTATCGTATTCCGGTGCCTCCGGCTGCTCTGCTCCACAGTACGGACAGAACCTGGCATCATCCGGTATTTCCTTGTAACAGTTGATACAGTTCATTCTCATACCTCACTCTCTTCGTCCCTGTCATACAGGGCTATTTGGTAAATTGTAACCATTCAGCCCGCTTCCTTAGGCAAGCCGCTCTGTTACGATAAATTTTGTGCCGCGGCAGGAACGCCGCGGCACCTATGGTCTAATCATATCATCTTTTTTAATAAAAAGCTATTCTTTTCACTTAAGCTTCTTTCACCTTCGGCCGGTGGATCAGGCCGGATCTGAGAAGAACCGGACGAAGCACATTGTAAAGAACTCCTACCAGCACTACAGATATCACTGCATTTACAAATGTGGACGCTGTACTCCACTTTGCCAGAACACTTGCCATCTGCTGAGGCTGCCCCAGGATATACCGATTATAGAAGAATCCCACAAGAGGATCTGCGATCACGTTAAAAGCCAGACCTGCTGCCGATGCGATGATACTCCAGCGGCAGACATATCTGCGGTCCGTGCTCTCATCAATCTTTGCAATATGATGCGCCACAAGTCCGACGATCAGACCGATACAGAGCTTCAGCACAAATGTCTTCGGAGCGCCTGTGATATACACCGGATCCATGATATCCGCAATTCCCATTCCAATCGCTCCGGCAAGACCGCCGTACCATCCTCCCAGGATCAGCGCCCCCAGAACGCAGAATGCGTTCCCGATGTGAATCGATGTAGCGTCTCCGCCCGGAAGCGGGATCTTGATCTGCAAAAATGTAAATGATACAAAGCACAGCGCTGCCATCAGAGCAGTCTGAGCAAGTTTTATAACAGTTTCATTTCTTCTTTCCATAATAAATTTCCTCTTTTCATTTATAGACTGTATGAAATATTTCATGTTCGCTACTGGTATACTATCACCGGACTGGTCATATTAAAACGTCCAGTTTTCACTTTTTTATACAGTCCAGTTTTGGAAACTTACTTTTTCCCCTGCCAAGCCTCACCTGTTCCAGCCGTTTTGCCTCATCATCGTCCAGATAATCAAAAAGATAGTTGCCCAGCCTGCCCGTACGGCTCAGGTGTTCCTGTCTGACTTCCTTCATCGCCAGCTCCACCTCTTCCCGCAGTCCGGCAGCTGACATTCTCCGCGCCCCGGCCCCCAGGATGATGACCTGCTCCAGAGCATCCGAAGTAGCTACCGTCACATCCGCGTTACGGGCAATCCTGCGCACGGTCTTCTCAATATACTGATCCGCAGTCTCAGCCTCCTTCGTATAGACAACATGAATGTTGTGGTATTTCGTCACTTCTCCAGGATTCCCCTCCACCTTATAGGCGTCAAAGACAAGGATCAGTGTACATTTCCTGTATCCCTGGTAGTTGGACAGGATATCCATCAGCTTCCCCCTCGCGGCGCCGATGTCTCTCTGGGCAAGAGAGTCCAGCTCCTCCCACGCAAAGATAATATTATATCCGTCTACAAGCAGATATTCCTCACGTTCTCCCTGTTCCTTCTTCCAGTGGGTCCATTTGCTGTCCGGATCAGGCTGCCGCTCCTGTGCATGTACCGTGACCGGCGTACTGCTCACACGCCGCTTTAGCGGATCCGGTGTACGGACATAGATAGCATCCAGTTCTTCCTGCGTCAGTTCGATCCTGGATCCACTCCTCCGGGGAACCGCCGCCAGCTTTTCCTTCCATTCCTCTGCCGCCCCGTCCTCTGCCGGAACCACACTCTCAAGATGCATATATGCCTCTACTTCATACCATGGGACAATAAAGCCGGCGCCATGGGCACAGAATACGGAACCGGTTGGATTCTCAATATCCGCCTCTGAATCATATCCCGCAGCCGCCACCGCTTCTTCCATGTTATGACACACATCATATCCTTTCAGTGTGCAGAAAAGTCTCCCGCGTCCGCCTGTATAAGCGGCAAATTCCGTCTGATATCCCCGCATGGTGGAAACTGGTGCGCTGCCGGTCAGCACGGCCGTATCTCCTTCTGTCAGAGGAGGTTCAAAACTTCCATACATTCTCTGCACATCCGTCATGGCTCTTCCCACACCCCCGGAAGGCATCTCCATGCGGAACTCATACCAGGGTTCAAGAAGAATGCTCTCCGCCTTCTTCAGTCCCTGCCGCACGGCTCTGTATGTAGCCTGCCGGAAATCTCCGCCCTCGGTATGCTTCTGATGAGCTCTGCCGGACATAAGCGTGATCTTCATATCCGTGATCGGGGAACCGGTCAGCACGCCGGGATGTTCCCGTTCTTCCAGATGGGTCAGGATCAGCCTCTGCCAGTTCCGGTCCAGCACATCCTCAGGACATTCCGACGCAAACTGCATCCCAGATCCCCTTTCTCCCGGTTCCAGCATAAGATGAACCTCAGCATAATGCCGGAGAGGTTCAAAATGCCCGACTCCCTCCACCGGAGCCTTGATCGTCTCCTTATATACTATGCTGCCTTCTCCGAAACGCACAAGAACTCCATAACGTTCTTTGATCAGCTGCTTCAATATTTCTGTCTGCACCTCTCCCATGAGCTGTACGTGAATCTCTCCTGTCTGCTCCTGCCAGAGGATATGCAGCTCCGGTTCCTCCTCTTCCAGCTGCCGGAGATTGCGCAGCATGGCATGGACATCGCACTCCTCCGGAAGTTCCAGACTGTAGGTAAGCACCGGTTCCAGCACCGGCATACCCGACGCCGTCTCGGCACCCAGCCCCTGTCCCGGGCGGGTGCTCTCCGGACCTGTCACGGCACATACACGTCCGGCCTCCACCTGCTGGATCAGCTCATACTTCTCCCCGGAATAAATGCGGATCTGATTGATCTTCTCCTCGGTTCCGGGAAGGATCTCCTTCACCCGCAGTACACCTCCCGTGATCTTCATCCATGTCAGGCGGGCTCCCTGGGTGTCCCGGGATATTTTATATACTTTTGCGCCAAATGCTTCCGGATATACGGATACCGGAGTATATTTTACAATTCCGTCCAGCAGTTCCTCTATTCCTTCTCCCCGCAGCGCAGAGCCGAACCAGCAGGGGAATATCTTCCTCTCTCCCGCTGCTTTTCGAATACTTTCCTGCGTGATATGCCCGGTTTCCAGATACTCTTCCAGCATGTCTTCATCACAGACCGCCGCATTCTCCTCCCAGGAGTCCCCGGCTTCCACTTCCGTTCCGGTGTTCTGTCCGGCCTTCCAGCTGCCGAAAGCCACACAGTTTCCGCTGAGCTGCTCCTGCAGCTGGGCAAGCACCTGCTCCCCATCGGTTCCTTCCTGATCCATCTTATTAATGAACAGAAACACAGGGATCTGATACTGCTTCAGAAGTCTCCACAGCGTAACCGTGTGTCCCTGCACGCCGTCAGCCGCACTGATCACCAGTACCGCGCAGTCCAGCACCTGCAGCGTCCGCTCCATTTCCGCCGAGAAATCCACATGCCCCGGCGTATCCAGCAGAGTTATCCCCACATTTTTCCAATTCATCTCCGCCTGTTTGGAAAAAATGGTGATTCCCCGTTCCCTTTCCAGTTCATATGTATCCAGGAAAGTATCCCCGTGGTCCACTCTTCCCTGCTTCCTTATGCTGCCGCTCAGATAAAGCATGCCCTCGGACAGCGTAGTCTTTCCTGCATCGACATGGGCGACAAGTCCCACATTGATATTCTTAAGCGGCGTTCCTGCCGTCTTTTTTCCTGTATTGTTTTTCGTATTTACAGACGTATTTTCCATGAAAATACCCCTTTCTGTGCTATGATCATATCCTTTTAATCATAGCACAGAGAGGGGCGTAAGTCGACCTGTCATTCTTATTCAATCCTGTATACCCAGGTATCGCTTCAACGCTTCTACATAAATCTCGCCCATCTTACTCAGAATGGTATTTTTTCTCACAATATATCCGATCTCCATTCTGCTGTTCTGATTTTCTTCATCGCCTCTGAAAGGAACCGCTGCAAACTCATTGCCGTTCAGTTCCTCGCAGATAATACCGGAACAGAGGGTATATCCATTCAATCCGACCATCAGGTTCAGCATGGTGGCCCGGTCATTTGCATGTATAATTCTTGGATATTCATTTGTAGAAAGGATCTCTTCAGCCAGATAGAACGAGCTGTCCTCTCCCTGTTCAAAAGACAGGCACGGATAATCCGCCAGCTGCTGAAAGGAGATAGAATCCTCGCCTGCCAGCGGATGATTCTTCCACAGGTATACATAAGCCTGGCATTCGATCAGATAATGAAACTCTAGCCCGGCCGACTTCATCATTTTCTCCAGACTCTTCCGGTTGAAATCAGACAGATATAAAATTCCGATCTCGCTTCTCATCGTGCTGACATCGCGGATCACCTCCGCCGTCCTCGTCTCCCGGATGGCAAATGCATATTTTGACATGTCGAATTCCTTCGCCATATCCACAAAGGCCTTTACCGCAAAGGAGTAATGCTGGGTAGAAACTCCAAACTTCTTTCTGAGAGATCCGTTCTTCCCGTACTTTTCCAGAATCGTCTCATACTGGCCTATAAGCTGTCTTGCATAAAGGAGGAATTCCGAACCGTCATTGGTCAGTGTCACCCCTCTGCCGCTCCTGTAGAACAGCGTGATTCCCAGTTCCTTTTCCAGTTCCCGGACAGCACTGGTCAGAGAAGGCTGTGAAACATAGAGTTGTTCCGCAGCCTTATTGATAGATTTCACTTCCGCTATAGTGATAAAGTAGTTTAATTGTGTTAATGTCATTTTATCCTGTCTCTCCAATCAAGCATATGAGCCATTAGCAGAAACCGGATTGTTCTGCAACGGACTCTATCAGGTACATTGTATGTCATCAGTTATTTACCCCGTGATGCACCACGTAGCTCTCCCTGTCTATCGCCCGGAATTCATATCCCAGATTTTTGTAATATTCCAGGATATGGGGCAGCGCCTCTACTGTTGCATCCTTTGCCGCCGTATCATGAAACAGTATCATAACATGACTGTACTTATCTGTTTCTGAATTTTTTATAAGCTCTTCCTTTGTAGTTCCCGACTCTCCGTCACCGCTGCTGATATTCCAGTCGTAATACTGATACCCCTTTTTCTGCACCAGTTCTACCAGCTCCGACATGATACCTTTTGTATATTTTGCCGAGACCGTATTGGATGATCCGCCGGGAAATCGGATGAAACACGGTACGAAACCAATCTGTTCCTCCGCCACCTGCCCGATCTTTTCCAGGTCTTCAAAATAAGCGTCTACAGAAGCATAAACCTGATCATATTCATGCGTATATGAATGAAGCCCTATGGTATGTCCGGCGTCATATGCCTCTTTGATCAGATAACGGTACTCTTCCTCCTGACCGGTAATAAAAAAAGTAGCCTTTGCATCGTACTGCGCCAAAATATCCAAAACAGTCTTCGTATTTTCAGACGGACCGTCATCGAAAGTAAGATAGACCACCTTCTCACCTTCCTTTTCCTCCGTAGTTCCGACGGGAACCCCGGGCTGAAGTGACAGTGATTTTGCCCGCTCTGCTATTGCTCTTTCCGCAGCTGCCGCCGCTTCCTCCTCAGCTTTTTTCTGCGCCTCGATCTCCGCACGTGCCCTTGCATCTTCCCTGCTGTTCACCACCATACAGAAACCTGTGGCAGCTATTACAAAAAATGCCAGTCCACAGAGGATCATGGCATTGATATTATACTTTCCGCCGTTTTTCCCGTTTATCATAATTATCCTCTCCTCATTTGTATATGTAAAGCAGATCTCGATACCATATATAGTAGCATTTTTCTGCCTGTCAGCCGATATTTATTATATCGTTCATATGTTAAGAAAATCGATATCAAATATTAACTATTATTAATTTTTCCAAACTCCCGCAGCTCCATACCGCAATTTTTGCAATGTATGCAACAAGCCTTCCAATTTGTTTTTTTCTCAATTATCCTATAATATAAAACATAAGAAAAACAAACCTCAAACAAAGAAAGGAAGGTAAGAAATTCATGGAAATGACATTGAGATGGTACGGTTCAAAATTCGACACTGTGACTCTTGAGCAGATCCGCCAGATCCCGGGCGTAACAGGAGTCATCACAACACTGTACGACACCCAGCCGGGAGAGGTCTGGACCAGAGAGCGCATCCGCGCACTGAAAGATGAAGTAGCTGCGGCAGGTCTCCACATTGCAGGTATCGAGAGCGTTAATGTTCACGATGCGATCAAAGTCGGCACACCGGACAGAGACAAATACATCGACAATTACATTCAGACTCTTGAAAATCTGGGTGAAGAGGATCTCCACCTTGTCTGCTACAATTTCATGCCGGTATTTGACTGGACAAGAACAGAGCTTGCCCGCAAGAGACCGGACGGATCCACTGTTCTTGCCTACACACAGGAAGCTGTTGACGCACTGAATCCGGAAGACATGTTCAATTCCATCTCCGCTGACACGAACGGTACGGTTATGCCGGGCTGGGAGCCTGAGCGTATGGCACACATCAAAGAGCTGTTCGAGATGTACAAAGATGTAGATGAGGAAAAACTCTTTGAAAACCTGAAATACTTCCTTGAGCGGATCATGCCTGTCTGTGACAAATACGACATCAACATGGCAATCCACCCGGATGATCCGGCATGGAGCGTATTCGGACTGCCCCGTATTATCACAAACAAGAAGAACATCCTCCGCATGATGGAGATGGTTGACAACCCGCACAACGGTGTAACATTCTGTTCCGGTTCTTATGGAACCAACCTGGAGAACGATCTTCCGGATATGATCCGTTCTCTTAAGGGAAGAATTCACTTCGCTCATGTGCGTAACCTGAAGTTCAATTCTCCGACAGACTTCGAGGAAGCAGCACATCTGTCAACTGACGGAACATTTGATATGTATGAGATCATGAAAGCTCTCTATGAGATCGGTTTCGACGGCCCGATCCGTCCGGACCACGGACGTATGATCTGGGGCGAGGTTGCAATGCCCGGATACGGCCTGTATGACCGCGCACTTGGAGCAACATACCTGAACGGCCTCTGGGAGGCAATTGAGAAAGGAGCGAGATAGTCATGCAGCTGAGCGAAGCAGGATTAAAAAACAGGGAAGAATGGACCTCTAAGGGATATCGTCTCCCGGAATTCGACCGCGAAACAGTTATGGCAGCAACGAAGGAGAATCCGTTCTGGATTCACTTCGGCGCAGGAAATATTTTCCGTGCCTTCCAGGCAAATGTCGTTCAGAACCTGTTGAACGAGGGACTTCTGGACAGAGGTCTCACCGTTGCAGAAGGATATGATTATGAGATCATCGAGAAGATGAATCATCCTCATGATGACTACTCCATCCTAGTTACGTTAAAGGCAGATGGAAATGTAGAGAAAACAGTAGTCGGCAGCGTTATGGAGTCTCTTACACTGGATTCTGACAACGATGCAGAGTACAGCCGCTTAAAAGAGATCTTTACAAAGGATTCTCTTCAGATGGCTTCCTTTACAATCACAGAGAAGGGCTACAGCCTGGTAGACGGAAAAGGAAATATGCTCCCGGCCGTTACCGCAGATATGGAAAAAGGGCCGAAGAAACCGGACAGCTATATCGGAAAGGTTGCTTCTCTTCTTTATACAAGATTTACCGCAGGCGCAAAGCCGATTGCCATGGTCAGCATGGATAACTGTTCTCACAACGGAGACAAGCTCTACGCTGCCATCACAGCTTTTGCTAAGGCATGGGAAGAGAACGGAACTGCCCAGGAAGGCTTTTACGCTTATGTGACAGATCCTGCAAAGGTATCCTTCCCCTGGACCATGATCGACAAGATCACTCCCCGTCCGAACGCTTCTGTTGAGGATATCCTCAAGAAAGACGGCGTAGAGGAACTGGAGCCGGTCATCACAAGCAAGAACACCTACGTTGCTCCTTTCGTAAATGCAGAGGAGTGCGAGTATCTGGTTATCGAGGACGCATTCCCCAACGGACGTCCGGCGCTGGAAAAAGGCGGTCTGATCTTCACAGACCGTGAGACAGTTGACAAGGTTGAGAAGATGAAAGTCTGCACCTGCCTGAACCCGCTGCACACCACACTTGCGGTATTCGGCTGCCTGCTGGGATATGACCTGATCTCCAAGGAGATGAAGGACCCCACACTTAAGAAACTGGTCGAGATCATCGGCTACGAAGAAGGACTTCCGGTTGTTGTCAACCCGGGTATCCTGAATCCGAAAGAGTTCATTGATACTGTACTTAATGTGCGTATCCCGAACCCGTTCATGCCGGATACTCCGCAGAGAATCGCTACTGATACATCTCAGAAACTGGCGATCCGCTTTGGCGAGACGATCAAAGCTTACCAGAAGTCTGATACACTGGATGTCGCTAACCTGAAGCGCATCCCGCTTGTATTCGCCGGATGGCTCCGCTATCTGATGGCAATCGACGACGAAGGCAACAGCTTCGAACTCAGCCCGGATCCGCTGCTGGATACAGTTTGCCCGTATGTAGCTTCTATCAAACTGGGCGATACAGTAGATGCTGAGAACGTGCTCCGTCCGATCCTTGAGAACGACAAGATCTTCGGTGTGAACCTGTTCGAGGCAGGCATGGCTCCGCTGGTATGCCAGTACTTCAATGAGATGATCGCCGGAACCGGCGCTGTAAGAGCCACACTTGAAAAATACGTTTAATACCTATTATTTGTAATAAAAGCAGCAAGACCCCGCTGCGGATACCCTTGACCGGATTCCGCAGCGGGGTCCTCCTTTGTTTTTCGGAGGAAATGAAAGAAGTTTAAGTTATAGTTATCTCGGTCTTCCTCAGTACCGTCATCGCAAGATTTTCATCGTCGAATTTCTCTATCACGGATTCATTTATATTCACCAGATCATTTCTTGCTCTTGGCGTATAATACAATTTCATACTCAGATCCCCAGTGATGCTTCTACTTCATCCGCAGAGAGCCATCCTTCTTTTCTTGCTGACTGCTCCCCTTCTTCCAGTTTGGACATCAGGGCAATTGTAGCTCGCATTCTGTCGTATTCTTTCATATCGAGAATCACGTATTCCCCCCGTCCGTTCTTTGTAAGAAACACAGGTGCGCCTTCCTGCGCTTCTTTTAAAACCTCGGTGTAGTTTCTCAAATCTGAAATAGGCTTTATATTCGGCATATGACCAACATCCTTTCCATCTGTTATGTATATAGCATACCACCTCTTTTCTAAAATTACAATGTAAATTAACACGTTAATTTTACTTGAAGTAAATCATCATTTACTTTAAGCCTCCTTCAATCTTCTTTTGGATCCTGCAGGATAAACAGATCTGTTCCTTTCTTCTCTGCAAACTTCTTTTGAGGAATGTCTCTTAAATTGTCTTTAGCGTCCACTGGAAAGCGAGACGCAGTACAAAAGGAAAATCCCGACAGAACTGCCGTCAAAAAGCCTTATGGCGATAGGCGAAAATGAAAAGAACGTTTGTTTAAATATCGGCTTGCCAACACCCGAAAAACCTATATTTTTGCATAAAAAAATCGGAGTGACAGGATTTGAACCTGCGACCTCTACGTCCCGAACGTAGCGCTCTACCAAGCTGAGCCACACTCCGATAAATAAGGGAATCTGCTCTCCGCAAATTCCCAGCTACGGAAAAGGGACTTGAACCCCTACTAACAGAGTCAGAGTCTGCTGTGCTGCCAATTACACCATTCCGCATTACTTTTTGTTTCTTGCTCTCACAAGCAACATGGTTATTATATCAGACTTGACGGAAAAATCAACCCCTTTTTTTAATTTCTTTATATTTGATTTTTTTGTGCCTTTTGTCAGAATTTACATCATTTTTATATATTCTTTAATATTTCTTTTCCTTCATGTCATAGAATGTTCACACTTGTCATATAAACTAGACTGACATAAGATGGAAGTGCTTCCATCTTTATATCTATATTTTTTCTGAAAGGAGCTGTTGCATATGATAACCGGAACACTGAATGCAAGCCCGCGTGGTGGGATCTATATTTCCGATGACCACAGACCGCAGAATGTCAGCGTAAAGTCTGGACAGTATCTTTATCTTGCCGTTCATGACTGCTGGATTCCGGTGGTCATCCGATTCTCTCCTGCTACCGGCAACTGGTCATTCCAGAATCTGGAAAACATCAATGTAAACGGACAAAAAGTAATGTTAAAAAATTAGAGATGCCAGTCCCCGGCATCTCATTTTCATTTTCTTTCCTATTTTCTCCCTATTCCGGCCACACACCATCAAATACTACCTCTGCCGGACCTGTCATATACACGGTATCCTTTTCACGATCCCATTCAATCTGCAGATCTCCACCCAGAAGTTTTACTGTGACGTTATCTTCTGTCATACCATTCAGGATACAGGATACAGCCACCGCACATGCTCCTGTCCCGCAGGCGAGGGTTTCCCCGGAGCCACGCTCCCATACCCGCATTTCTACTGTCTTTCTGTCAAGAACACGGGCAAATTCTGTATTGATCCGGTTAGGAAATCTTTTATGATTTTCGAATTTAGGCCCGATCATTTCCAGGGGGATGTCCTTCACATCTTCCTCCACAAAGATAACTGCATGCGGATTTCCCATAGACACGCATGTCATGCGGTATTCTTTCCCGTCCGTCTCTATAGACTCGTCTACAGCCTGCTCTCCATCTGCCTCGACAGGTATCTCTGATGGAGTGAGGATCGGACGTCCCATATCTACCTTTACCAGCTTCACCTTTCCGCCCTCCACGGTAAGATCCAGATATTTGATCCCGCCGAGAGTCTCCACGGAGATAGACGTCTTATCTGTAAGCCCATAATCATAAACATATTTTGCCACACAGCGGATCCCATTGCCACACATTTCTCCGCGGGACCCGTCTGCATTATACATCACCATCTCAAAATCCGCCTTATCAGACGGACAGATCAGGATCAGCCCGTCTGATCCGACTCCGAAGTGGCGGTCGCTGATCCTGACTGCAAGCTCCGAAGGATCCGGCACTTTTTCACTGAAACAGTTCACATAAACATAATCATTTCCAAGTCCCTGCATTTTTGTAAATTTCATACCGACACCATACCTTTCCTCTCAATCATCACACAGACATCATACCACAGTCCGGGATCAGCTGTCCATCAGCGTCAGGATCATCTGCGCCGTCTCCAGCATATTTGTCCCACTCTCCATACTGCTCTTCTGCAGATAACGATGAGCTTCCGGTTCCGACATCCCGTTTCTTTCCATGAGGAGGGCTTTCGCACGGTCAATGGTCTCCCGCTCTCCTGTGCTCCGTTCCCTGCCCCGGGCCTTACGTCTCCTCCGCTGACGATCCAGAGTCTGTATCATCATTTCCATGGTATTGACAAGATCATATACCTTAATGGGCATGGGAAGTCCGATCACTCCTTCCGGAAGTTCATCGATCCATTTATCAGGAGATGCGACCAGGAGCATCTGGAAGGAATCGGGCAGATTGTCCCGCAGCTGGATATACTGCATGTCCTGGAGACGGTAGCCGCATACCACGATACCGTCGCTCCACGTATCCGCATACTGCAGCACTTTTGCCCCGGTGAGGCAGACAGCAGACACTTCCATCCCGGACCTGGCAAGTACGTTGCGTATTCCGGCCGCGTTTTCCCGCTTAGAAAATGCTACAATGATGTTCGCCATATCTGCTCCTGCCTCCCTTCTGTCTTATTGCTTATAATAATACAGGCCGGCCTGATTCGGCCTGTATTGTCTGTTCGCCACATATACAGACTGATATCAGAGTTTATAGAGATAATTGGCTATCTCCCAGTCTGTTACCTGCATGCAGTAATCATGATATTCCTTTTTGTGACCTTTTATAATCTTATCAGCCAGTTCTTTTCCAAGCACGCCGAGGACCAGTTCGTCCTTTTGCAGCTCTTCCACAGCGTCTTTCAGCGTTCTCGGCAGTTCCTCCACATGGAGGGCATCTCTCTGCTGCCGGGTCATTTTCTGGATATTCTCATCAATACTGTCCGGCGGCATGATCTGCCCTCTGATCCCATCCAGCCCTGCCTTCAGCAGAACAGCAAGAGCAAGATAGGGGTTTGCCGTAGAGTCCGGACTTCTCAGCTCGATCCTTGTATTCTCTCCTCTGCCGGAAGGTACGCGGATCAGCGGTCCTCTTGTCTTCCCGGACCATCCCATATACACAGGAGCTTCATATCCGGGCACAAACCGCTTATATGAATTCACTGTAGGATTTGTAATGCAGGTAATGGCCTTCATATGCTTCATCAGACCGCCGATGAAGTAATATCCCTCTCTGCTCAGCCCATTCGGATCATCCTCGCTCTGAAATGCATTTACGCCGTCACGGCTCAGGGAGATGTTGATATGCATTCCGGAGCCGTATGTCTCAATCTTCGGCTTGGGCATAAATGTCGCATGAAGGCCGTGGCGTTTGGCAATGGTCTTCACCACCATCTTAAAGGTCATCAGATTGTCTGCCGTCACCAGTGCTTCATCATACCGGAAGTCGATTTCATGCTGGGCAGGCGCGATCTCGTGGTGGGATGATGTGATCTCGAATCCCATCTCTTCCAGCGTAAGGACCATATCACGTCTTGCATTTTCTCCCAGATCGAGAGGGCCCACGTCAAAGTATCCTCCCTTCTCATGTGTCACAGTAGTCGGGATTCCATCATCATCTGTATGGAACAGGAAGAACTCACATTCCGGCCCCACATTCATGGTGTATCCCATTTTCTTCGCTTCTGCGATTGTCTTCTTCAGCACATATCTGGGATCCACCTCATAGGGTGTGCCGTCCGTCCGGTACACGTCACAGATCAGCCTTGCCACCTTGCCCTGCTGGGGGCGCCATGGGAATATCTCAAAGGTACTCAGATCCGGATGAAGATACATATCTGATTCCTCCTCTCCGGAAAGTCCTTCCAGAGATGAGACGTCGAACATACAGCGGTTGTCAAGCGCCTTCTCCAGCTGGCTCACTGTAACGGCCATGTTCTTCATCGTACCGAAGATATCCGTGAACTGAAGACGGATAAAAGCAACGTCTTCCTCTTCCACGATACGAAGGATATCTTCTCTCGTATAGTCGTGCATATATTGAAACCTCCTTTTTTATTATCCTCTGTAAGATAATGGCTCCCCATCTCCTGTACATGTCAGGATCCGCTCATCGTCTCACAGCCGGGACAATTTAATCCTTACATAATTTTTCCATAAATAGAAAAGGACGTTCTCCACCTGTGAAAAACGCCCTTGTTTCGTTTTTAATTATATCGGCTCATTGATCGGATGTCAAACAATAATTTTTCAATCTTCACCGCCTATCTTTCGTACGCATTGGATGCCAGGATCACCCGGATCAGTCTGGACGCGCAGTCACACAGTTCTTTCTCCGTCAGCACGCCGTCGGCTATTGACTGGCGGATATCGTCCCTGTCCATAGTCATTCCCGGCATGACCAGATCGTTTCCCGCCTTCATGCAGCCGGCAGCGCAGCACTCATCTCCCTGGTTCGTGGTACACCAGTCTGTCATGATCACTCCGCGGAAACCGAACTCACAGCGTACCGCTTTCATGCACAGATCATAATTGTTCGCGGCATGGATGCCATTGATCCGGTTATAGCTGGTCATCAGAGCCATAGGCTGCGCTTCTCTGACGGCGATCCCGAATCCCCTCAGATAGATCTCTCTCAGCGCTCTCTCAGATAAAATGCTGTCCGATCCAGTCCGGTTGTCTTCCTGATTATTACATGCGAAATGCTTGATGGTCGTACCGCAGCCCGGTCGGCTCTGAACTCCTTTTGTGATCGCAGCAGCCATCTTTCCGCTGACCAGCGGATCCTCGGAATAGTATTCAAAGTTCCGTCCGCACAGAGGATTTCTGTGAATGTTCATCCCCGGGGCCAGCCAGAGCGTTACACCGAACATTTCCATCTCTTCTGCCACAGCCTGCCCCACTTCCTCCAGCAGATCTGTATCCCAGGTCTGTGCCAGCAGTGTTCCTACTGGAAATGCCGTACAGTACTGATAATGAACGGTTCCTTCCAGTTCCGGACCGTCATACAGATATCCATGCTCAAAAGCAGCCGCAACGGGCATTGTACACAGATGACCGTCCTTTACCGCGTAGCGCTGATGCAGTCTCAGCCCTGCCGGGCCGTCCGCCAGCACAATATTGGCTATTCCCTGCCCGAGGGCACAGGAGCCTGTCTCACCGGCTGAGCCGGGCACAGAGACTCCTGCCGATCCGATCTGGCTGTCCTGTCCTTTCTCCGGATCTCCTACCACCAGACCGATCAGCTGCTCTTCTGTAAGCTCCGCCGCGAGACCGGACGCCTCATCCTCCGGCTCTTTCCAGTCATAGGAGTATTCTACTGTCTTCACCTCGGAGAGATCCCAGAGAATCTTCGGCAGTTTCTCAGCATTTTCAAGGAAGCCGTTGTGGAGCATCTCCACATCTTCCTCGTAGTTGGTCATCTCTTCCAGTTCTTCCTGCAGCGGGCAGATATGTGCCGTATGCGCAAGGATCTTCTCTTCCTCCAGCTGCAGAGAAGCCGTCAGCACACTGCTGTCCAGAGAATTTCCCACAAATATGCCGTACAGCCCCGGCTCCAGGATCCAGGCCGGCTTAATCTCATCATAAGAAGCCAGTTCTTCTGGTGTAAAGGTAAGTTCCATACTCTCGCACTCTCCTGGTGCAAGAAGAGAAGTCTTTGCAAATGCACAGAGTCTCCTGTATTCCTTCTCCAGTCTTCCTTTGGGAAGCGATGCATAGATCTGCACGACCTCCCTGCCGGAATACCGTTTCCCTGTATTGGTTACCGTTACCGGGATATGGACTGTTCCATCCGCATCTGCCGTAATATCCCCTGTTTCCATAGAAAACTCAGTATAGGAGAGTCCATATCCGAACCCATACCTTGCCGGGATCCCAAAGGAATCAAAGAACCGGTATCCAACATAGATTCCTTCCTCATAGAGTTCCTTCTCTACATCTCCGTTCATGTGGGAAAATGTGACTGCATTAGGATACGCCTCATATTCCAGCGCCCAGGTGTCTGTCAGCTTGCCGCACGGAGTTGTCTGTCCGCTGACTACATCTGCCAACGCATGTCCCCCCTCCTGCCCCGGCTGTGACACGTAGAGGACCGCCTTGATCTGAGGGAACTGATCCAGGAAGGATAAATCTGTCACGCCTCCTGTATTTACGATAAGCATTACCTTATCATATATGCCGCAGATATCACTGATCATAGTGTACTCCTCGTCACTGAGGAAGTAATCCCCATCCTCCGCTTTTCTGTCTGAACCTTCCCCAGCCACTCTGCTGAGAACATAGACAGCTATATCTGCATCCGATTCAGTCACCGCCGGACCTGCCGGAACAGAAAAGGGCGTGGTAGAATAGGCTGTAAAAAAGTCTGTATTTTCCGCCTTTTTCAGAATCTGCTCCTTCCATTCCTGCCTTTTCTGCCTGTAAACAGCTTCAAAGCCACTGATCCATTCCTCGCTGGTGATCTTATACCCGGCATCTTTCAGCCCCTGGTAAATACTTATGCTCACTCTCTCATTTACATCACCGGAACCAGTGCCGCCTTTTACAGTCATTGACGCACCGGCACCAAACAGCGCCAGGGTGCTGCCCGGCGCAATAGGGAGGAGATTCCCCGCATTTTTCAGAAGGACCATACCCTCTGCGGCAGCTTTTCGTGCGATCGCCCCATGCTCTGTTTCATACCGTTTTACCGAAGGATCTGTTGATCCGGTAAAGGTTCTGGTTTTCATTTTTCTTTCCATGATGCTTTTCCTTTCCTGTTATGTCTTCTTGATGATATGAGCCCATTATAACACGCCCTACAGCTTCATGGAATATCTTAATAACGAACGGAATCGTGGCTGACGGGGCAGTGCTGCAGATTTCTCTTCATCCACAGGAAATCCCATCCGGAAAGCTCCACAGTCTTGACTTCTTCTGCTATACCTGTCATAAGATTAGTATACTCTGCTTTCTCAGGCATCCATATGGTCTTGCCGCTGTCACTGAAGTTAAATACTGCGTGAAGCTCTTCTCCCTCCGCCTTTCTTACGACCCAGAGGATAGAGTTATCATTATAATCTTTGGTATACACTTCTGCGTCTGCATTAAACACAGGCTCGATTCTGCGGATCTTTTCCATTTTCTCCAGACCGTTGAAGATCCTGCTCTGGACACTGTCTTTATCTTTGATATTTTCCACCAATTCCCAGTCAAAGCGGCCTCTGTGGATATAACGTGAATCCGGCGCTTTATCCGGATCTTCCTTATAGGAATAATCATTTACCTGTCCAACTTCATCGCCGCTGTAGAGCATGGGGATGCCGGACTGAGTGAACATATATGCATGAAGCATGAGGTCCTTCTGGATGGCCCAGTCCATCTTCTCCTCATCCTGCTCGAATCCGGCGCTCTCGATACCGCACATGGAGGCTGTGGTAGCGCAGAATCTGGCGTCGCCTGTTACCGGGTCCTCGTTGTAGAGTTCGCCCCGGCTGACACTACCTTCTACTTTTCCCTGGAAATAGTCGTTCAGATATTTCTTGTGAGGCACTTCCTTCATGCCCCAGTCACTCAGCGTAGCGTAGTCCAGTCCCCAGCCAATATCGTCATGACAGCGCAGATAGTTCAGGAATGTATACTCTCTCGGGAGCGCGCACACAATGTCCATCTGCTTTCTCAGCAGCCGGATATCTCTGGTTGCTACTGTGTTCCATGTAGTAGCCATTGTAGTTACATTATAAAGCATATGGCACTCCGGCTTCTCTACCGTGCCGAAATAGGGAGCCACTTTATCCGGCTCCATGACCACCTCTCCAAGCAGCACGATACCCGGGCATACGATCTCGCCGATCATACGCATCATGCGGACAATGGTATGTACCTGGGGCAGGTTCCTGCAGTTTGTCCCCAGCTCTTTCCAGATGTACGGCACTGCGTCAATACGGATGATATCCATGCCCTGGTTTGCCAGGTAAAGGAAGTTGTACATCATCTCATTGAACACTCTCGGATTGCGGTAGTTCAGATCCCACTGATAGGGATAGAACGTTGTCATCACGTAATGCCCCAGTTCCGGCAGATAAGTAAAGTTGCCCGGCGCCGTGGTGGGGAATACCTGAGGCACCGTCTTCTCGTATTCCGCCGGAATGGAAGGATCTGCATAGAAGAAATAGCGGCTCATGTACTCTCCGTCTCCCTGGCGCGCTTTCACCGCCCACTCATGATCCTCCGAGGTATGGTTCATAACGAAATCCATGCACAGGCTGATGCCTTTCTCGTGGCATTTCTCCGCCAGGTCAGCCAGGTCCTCCATAGTCCCCAGCTCCGGCTTCACCTTCCGGAAGTCCGCTACCGCGTATCCGCCGTCAGACCTGCCCTTCGGCGAATCCAAGAAGGGCATCAGATGGATATAATTTACATTACACTCCTCGAGGTATGGCAGTTTCTCCTGAACCCCTTTGATATTGCCTGCAAAATTGTCAATATACATCATCATGCCAAGCATATTTCTCTTCCGGTACCACTCTCCCTCTGTTTCCCTCTCCGCGTCCAGCTTCTTCAGCTTACTGTTCCTCTCGTCATAATACCGCTTCATCTGATCACAAAGCTCGGCAAACATATCATCATTGCCATACAACTCCATATACAGCCACCTGAGCTCATCATGATGCCTTTCAAGCCTCTCCCGGAACACCCTGTCCTCCGCCTTTTTCAACGTTTTTCCCTCTGCAGTTCTCTTAGCCATAATGCTGTTTCCTTTCTCAACCTAAAATTCAGTTCAAGACTCGCTTGCGAGTCTTGGCGCGGGATTCGGGTCAGCTTTAGCTGACATAATACATCTCCGAATCCCTGCGCAGCCTCGCGGAGCGTATATCAGATGGGGGATTGACACCCGCCACTGATACT
>DXCZ01000087.1 GCA_019115765.1 Candidatus Mediterraneibacter stercoripullorum
ACAAGAAGCCGTTCTGTCAGCTTCTCTCTGTTATTTATAAACATCTCTGTCACCTGATAGCTCTCAGTCTCTTCATATCTGCACGGGCGGACTTCTCCTTCATCAAAAGAAAGGATTTCCGCTCCCGGGATCCCCAGCAGGATCGGCGAGTGCGTCGCGATGATAAACTGCGATCCCGCTTCCGCCATCTTTGCGATCCGGATAAACAATGTCAGCTGACGCTGCGGGGACAGCGCTGCCTCAGGCTCATCCATCAGATAAATCCCCCTGCCGGAAAACGACTGGAAGAATGCCAGGAAGCTCTCTCCGTGAGACTGACGATGGAGCGATCTTCCCCCGTACATCACGGGCGCTGATGAAAGATCCCTGTAATCCTCTGCTTTGGTCGCTACGTTAAAAAAGCTTTCCGCCCGGAAGAAATAACTGCTCTCCGGCCGCAGGAATCCTTTCGTGATCTTTACTGCCTTCCCCAGTTCCGAGACATCATCATATGTACTGAACCGGTAATTGAGCGTCCCGCCCTCCGGATTAAATCCATACGCCACTGCTGCCGCCTCCAGCAGAGTGGATTTCCCGGTTCCGTTTTCTCCTACAAAAAAGGTAATGTTTTTTGTAAGATCCAGCTCCGTCAGGTTCGCGACCGCTGGGATCTTCCTCAGATAAGAGTACTCCCCGATCTCAGACCATTCAATCCGTAAATTCCGGATAAAAAGATTAAAAAGTTCACTCATTGCGCCTCCTGTATCCGCTTATGGATCCGTATCTAATATATTTTTTCTATGTCTCCCGTAATCCCGTACCGCTCCCGGAATTCCTCCAGATCAGCGGAACTGCGGATCAGCATGACCTCTTCAAACCTGCCGTCCGAAAGATCCTTAAATCCTGCCACCTGTTCTCCTGTGCAGATACTGCAGCGGATGACCGGGACATTGACATTGGGGTCGTAAGACATTGAAATTGAGGATTTCTTTTTTCTGTGGAACATTGCGAACCTCCTGTGTGGGGAAATGAAATACTGTTCCCCCCATAAGCCGATTCTATTTTATCACGGTACCAGAATTTGCACAATCTGCTTTCTGTTTTATCCTCTCTGCCCCACTTTTCCCAATCTCTCTACAGTCCCCTATATTTTGATTGACATCTATCCCCCCTGTCTATACCATTGAAACAAATGACAAAAGGAGATACCACTATGTTTTCTTTCCAAAAACACTTCCTGATCCTCAGGCTTTCAAAATATCTGAAGCAGAACCTTCCTGCTGTCAGGGACACTCTGGATTCACGCAGCTATCTTGATATGCTGAAATTGAATGATGACAGCTATGATGAAGATTTTTTTGACGATGATGATTTTCGTGATGAAGATGCATATCACGGACGTTTATCTTCTAAACCTACTTTCGGCAGATCTATTAAATCCGGTTCCACGGCAGCGCCTCAAAACCGAATGGACACAATTCAGGCTTTCGTGGATTCCAACTATTCGGAGCTGAGTTTTTCCCAGCGCCTCAATAAATATCTGCACGAAAGGGATATTACAACCGCCATGATCTACAAACGCAGTTTCATTGACCGGAAGCTGATATCCAAGATTACGTCCTCCGCAGACTATCATCCGTCTAAACAGACTGTTTTTGCCCTGTGCATAGCCCTTCGCCTGAATTTAGATGAAAGCACTGAGTTTCTGGCGCTTGCTGGTTATACCTTCAATCAGCACAAAAAATATGATCTGATCATCAAGTTCCTTCTCAATGACCAGATCTATGATATTGACATAATAAATGAAATACTGTACCGCTTTCATGAACCGTGTTTCGGTAAATAAAAAGGCAGTTATTTAACTGATGACATAATATCCTCACAATCCTCCAGGAATTCGTCATCATCAAAATCACAGTCTCTCAGCCTCATAACATCGATCATCCGTCCTATTGCACCAAATACGGATCGTATCCCCTTCCTTTCCGATGTATATGTGGCCGCCATACATGGCCTTATCCCCAGCGAATCCGCTTCGCTCACCGCATCCATATTGGCTCCGAGGAACATAAACTGCCACTTGTATACATCCGTCTGCCGCCTGATCATCTCCCGGATCTGAGACTTTGAATAATGACTGCTGGCATTCTCATATCCATCCGTCGTAATCGCTGTGATCACTTTCCCCGGACGCGCTTCTTCCGGTGTCTGAGCCAAACGTTTTCCTACCCGGTCAATAGTAAGACCAATCGCATCCAGAAGAGCCGTGCATCCTCTGGCATAGTATTCATTTTCCGTCAATCTGACAACTTTTCGAATGGGGACATGATCATGCAGCACCTCATACTGGTCATCAAACAATATTGTTGTAACCTCCGTTTCTCCTGAAGCTGCCTGCTGTTTCGCAACAAGAGAGTTAAATCCTCCGATCGTCTCTTCCGTAAGAGATTCCATTGACCCGCTCCTGTCCAGGATAAATATCATTTCTGTTAAATTTGTGTTCATATCTTTCTCTCCTTTCATCTTTTGAAAGGAGTATAATGCGTTAAAGGATCAAAATGGTCGCCTGCCCGGCGACATTTTGATCTTTCATCCAGACTTTATTCTTCATTCGGCTCTTTAAATCCAGTAACCCCCGCCTACACCACCGCTTCCACCAGCACCTTATCTCCAACGCTGATCTCTTTAACCCCGATTTCCTTCTTTTTATTGAAATTAAAACTGATCAACAACAAACTGCTCCCCACGGTAGTCGACAACCAGATCCATCCGCTCCCTGTTTCTTGTCTCTGGTTCTACATAGCAGTTTCCGATCCCATTTATGATCGGCTTTAAAAACAGCATAAAATACCTGCGTCCTGCTTCTTCAATAAAGCCTTCATTCTGATCTCCGTACAGATAGTCAAACGTCTCCACAAATTTTTCCAGGACTTTTCTCATATTCAGATGCCCGCCGCTCACAAACTGATTCTTTTCCCGCAGTCCGGCATCATATATCTTGCTGTCCATATATTCTTCTGATATAAA
>DXCZ01000088.1 GCA_019115765.1 Candidatus Mediterraneibacter stercoripullorum
CGGCGTCTGTGATCACTACCCGGAAGGGGGCGCTGCGGGTAATGCCCCGGCGGGAGGAGATAGAGGAGATGCTTGCAGGCGGCGCGGAAGTGTGATAGCATTCTCTGGGAAAGAAAACGACCAGAGGAGTGCGTGGTATGATACGATCAGTAATCTTCGATATTGACGATACGATGTTTGACTATGGGTATGCCGACAAAGCGGGGATGTCCGCGCTGCTGCGCTATACATCAGAACAGCTGTCCCTGGATTTGGAAATGGTAAGAGCGCGGATCGCCCAGGTACAGAGCAGGATCACAGGACGTCTTGGAACAGACGATTCCGCCATACATAACCGCCTGATCCGTTTCCAGACTTTACTGGAGGAACTGGGGGTACCGGACTTCACCCATGCATTGAAAATGTATCATGCATATTGGGATACCTTTATCGATGCGGTTATCCCCGAGCCGGGCTTCCGGGAGCTGGTGACTGCGCTCCGGAAGGCGGGTATTTCCATTGGTGTGGGTACTGACATGACCGCATATATCCAGTACAAGAAGCTGGAGAAGCTGGATGTACTCCGGGAAATGTCCTTTATCGTCACAAGCGAGGAAGCTGGCGTGGAGAAGCCCTCTTCCCCGTTCTTCCGGCTCTGTGTGGAGAAGGCCGGATGCGCTCCGGAAGAAAGTGTCTTTATCGGAGACAATATGAGAAAAGATGTAGAAGGAGCCTGCAGCGCGGGACTTCACGGTATGTGGTATCATCCGACCAGATTGGAGAAAGAAAATGAAGAAAGCAGCGGGTACCCGGTGATCAGGTCGTATGAGGAATGCCTGAAGGATGGCAGGATATGTATGGGAGAGATGGTAATATACAATGAATAAACAGAAATGGCCTCGAGCATATCCGGATCAGACGCCTTTCTATGAAGACGACCAGGCGTGGCTGAAGAGGAAACAGGAGGAAGAGAATGAAGGAAGAGGATAATGTAAGTATTGTGTTTGATGCGGGAAAGGAAGCAGGAGTGCCGGCTGCTGAGAATCATATCGAGATAACGAGGGGACTTTTTGAAGAAGGGCGGCTCGTCCTGGTGAACCAGAACTACCGAAAATCAGTGATGAAGCTTGCCTGCGTACTGGTCGTGATCATGATCGGGACTGCAGTCTGGATGATAGCTACGGGAGGCAGCCTGTTCTATCTGGCAGGAGAGCTGGTGTTCGTGGCTGCCCTCCTCATATGGCTGCTGGTTGTGCTCCCCAGGACCGGTGGGAAGCGGAAGTATCAGGCAATGGTGCAGAGCTCTGGCAGTACACCGGTCCGTACGACCCGCTTTTACAAGGATCACTTTGTCGTTGAGTCAGAGACGGGGAAGAAGACAAAGTTTCAGTACTCTGATATAGAGAAGGTATCAGAGAGCAGACATCTCTGGGTGCTGAGATGTAAAGGAAAGGCAGGTGTGCTGCTAAAGAAAGACGGATTTGTACAGGGGAGTATGGACACAGTGAAAGAGCTGGTGGAGTTCAGATAAGTAAAAATGATTTGACGTTTAAAACTGGCCCCATATCGGGCTGTTGACTTTCGGGTGACATTTGCTATAATGTACTTAACAAGACAACTGGGATAGATAGATGAAGCCTATCCGTCCCGGGCAAGATGTTTAAACTATAAAAAGTAGTCGCTTATCCTGCCAAGATACGAGCGACTACTTTTTCCGTTTATCATAAAAACTTTTTACAAGAGTGATGATCGCGATGATCATTAGTACAAATGTAAATAAGTCGTTATTTCTATTATAGTGTGGTGAGATGATGATGAAAAGCGGAATGAATGTTAATTTGAGACAGGAGGGAATCAATGTATGAGAAAACCGGTTTTCTTCCGGGTGTTGTTCTACGTGATCGGACTGCTTGTCCTGGCGCTGGGACTGACCCTGAATACGAAGACAGGGCTGGGCGTATCGCCGATCATATCGGTGGCATACAGCATTTCCGAGATCTTTGACCACAATTTTGGAAACATGACACTGGCGCTGTACAGCGTGTTTGTGGTGATAGAGCTTGTGCTTCATATGATCCGAAGCAGAAAATATCGAAAAGAAATAAAACAGGTCGGGGAAGTGCTGGAGCATGCCGGCAAGACAGATCAGAAGCTGATCTTTCTGATGGATATTCTTCAGATTCCGTTGAGTCTGGTGTATACCCGCTTTCTGAATGTATTTTCGGCATTGATTCCGGAGTTTTATTCTGACGGAAAGAGCGGTGCAGGTGAGATGGCGGAGCGGGTGATCATTCTGATCATAGCGATCATCCTGACTGGAATCGGTGCGGCCATGTCGCTGAACATGCGTATCGTCCCCAATCCGGGAGACGGGATCGTACAGGCCATTGCGGATACGATCCATAAAAGCGTGGGATTTACGAAGAATTGTTTTGATCTGACAAATATCACAATCACCCTTGTCCTGAGCTTTGTGTTCGCCGGGCATCTGGTGGGCGTCGGCGTGGGGACAATCCTGGCTATGATCGGCGTGGGACGGACCATTGCTGTGTTCAATCATTTTACATATGAGAGGATGAAAGAAATGGCGGGAGTGGAAGAATAGGAGTTGTTGTCTTAGGGGTCCGGCGTGGAGGCAGCGTACTGCCCCGGCGGCCGCGCTTTCGCTCGGAGCATAGCGCAGCGGACACGTAAAGCCGCACAGGACGCGGCTTAAGTGCCGGCGCTCTGCTACGGGCCTTCGTGGCAGTATGCTGCCTCCACGCCTGGGCACTCAGACAAGCGGGAACAGAATTGAAAACTGGAAAGTGTACATGAAGGCAGGTTGCGCCTCTTTTTCAAACGTAGTAAAATGAACCCAGGTTTATAAGTATGCGTATAAGTATGAGTATACTTATGTGTATGAGTATACTCATAATTATGTGTATATTTTAGGAAAGGTGCGTTTGGAAGGGAGGCGTTTTTGCAGTGAGAAAACCTTTGCCGATCGGCGTTGAGAATTTCAGGGAAATTATAGAAAAAGAATATTATTATGTTGATAAAACTCTTTTGATCAAGGACCTGATAGATCTTCGGAGCAAGGTGAATCTGTTCACCCGTCCCCGGCGGTTTGGAAAAACTTTGAATATGAGCATGCTCCGGTACTTTTTCGAAAAGAATGACGGCAGCAGGGAGTTGTTTGCCGGGAAGAAGATCATGGGAGCGGGGGAACGGTATATATCTGAGGTGGGACGATATCCTGTGATCAGCATATCTATGAAGTCCATGAAACAGGCAGATTATAAAAGTGCTTTTTATTGTCTGAAAGAAGAAATGGCGCGGGAATTTGAGCGACATTCAGCGGTGGCTGAAAAGTTAAATTCTGAAGAAAAACGTAATAAATATAATCGGTTCATTGACAGGACTGCAGATCCGGAAGAGTACCTTACTGCTCTTCAGTTTCTGTCGGAGTGTATGAAAAATGAATGTGGGACGGGAGCGGTCATCCTGATAGATGAATACGACGTCCCTCTTGAAAATGCCTTTTTTAATGGCTTTTACAGGGAAATGGTGTCACTGGTCCGTTCTTTGTTTGAATCAGCACTTAAGACAAATGACGCTCTGGAGTTTGCTGTGGTTACAGGATGTCTGCGGATCAGTAAGGAGTCAATCTTTACCGGATTAAACAACCTCGCCATTATCTCCATTCTGGACAGCTCTTATGCGGAGCATTTTGGTTTCACCCAGGAGGAAGTTGACCAGATGCTTGCGTATTATGGGCTGGAAGATAAGCGGGAGACTGTGCGGCAGTGGTATGACGGTTACAGATTCGGGCAGACAGAAGTGTATAACCCCTGGAGTCTTATCAATTATGTGAATTCTTTTTATAAGAATGATAATGCCTTGCCAAGACCCTATTGGTCCAATACCAGTTCCAACAGTATTGTGCGTACTCTTGTGGATCGTGCGGATCTGTCGGTAAAGCAGGAGATAGAGTCGTTGATCGAAGGGGGGACGATCATAAAACCCATTCATGAGGACATCACATATGAGGACATGGATTCTACTCAGGACAATCTGTGGAATTTCCTGTTTTTTACTGGATATCTGAAGAAGATCAGCGAACGACTGGAAGGCGAAACGATCTATGTGGAGATGGCGGTGCCGAACAGTGAAGTGAGGTATATATACAAGAATTCTGTTTTACAGTGGTTTGAAAAGAAAACGGAGAAAAAGGATCTGTCTCCGCTTTATGAGAGCATCCTGAACGGCGACCGGGAGAAAATGGCGGAGATCCTGTCGGAGAATCTGATGGAGACGATCAGTTTTTATGATTATCAGGAGAGTTATTATCACGGATTCCTTGCCGGGATGTTGAAGAATATAGGCAATTATATCGTTTTATCAAACCGCGAGGCGGGAAATGGAAGACCGGATATCATCCTGAAGTATCCAAGTGTCAGGGGGAAGGCTGTGATCCTTGAGATTAAAGTGGCGAAGACGTACCAGGATCTGGAGTTAAAATGCGATGAGGCGCTGAAACAGATCGAGGATCAGAAGTATGAGGAACCGCTGCGACAGGAAGGATACAGTGATATCCTGAAATACGGGGTCGCTTTTTACAGAAAGGAATGTATGGTGAAGTAATGACGAAGTTTGAGGAGTTTGAAAATATCATCGCCCGTCTGCGGGCGCCTGACGGATGTCCATGGGACCGGGCCCAGACTCATGCCAGCCTGAAAAAGACCTGTATCGAAGAGGCTGCCGAGGTGATCTGCGGGATCAATATCCTGGATCAGACCGGGGATTCGGACAATCTGAAGGAGGAGCTTGGTGACCTGCTCATGCAGGTTGTCCTCCATGCCCGGATCGCGGAGGAAGAGGGCTATTTTACCATGGACGATGTGATTCAGAGCATCAGCGATAAGATGATCCGCCGTCATCCCCATGTGTTCGGCAGCGGAGACGGCCCTGGGGACGATGGATCGCAGGCCAGCTGGGACGCCATCAAGAAGCAGGAGAAGGCCGGAAAGGAATGGACCGAGGATTATCTGCCGGAGGCTTTCGAGGAGGCGAAGGAGCTGATCGACGCGGCGAAGAAGAGGAAGGGATTTCAGTAGAGCGTATGCTTCATGACTGGATAGTGAATCAAAATAACTTGAAGAAATCATTCATATGAATGCGGTTAATTTTCCGACAGGGGATAAAAAGGAACAGCGGGATTATGTAAACATGAAGAGCGGAGTTGAACTATAGGAGGCGCAACTCCGCTCTGTTTAAATGTTTTTCTGATATTAAAAACCAGACTGTATTCTAGTTCTCTTCTATCAGATAATACTCTGCTGAGAATGGCTTCATAGATAATTCGAATATCCCGTCTTCCCCAGTGAGGATCTTGTCGTTCGTCTCTTCTGTTCCGCCGTATCCCTTCCATTCGCTTGTGAAGATCCGGCGGATTCTGGCTGCATCTGGAATCTCAACTGTATAGTCCGGCTGCTCTATGCCGGAGAAGTTGAAGAATGCGGCGATTCGTTCGCTTCTGCTGTTTTCGATTTTTCTGCCGGCAGCTCCGCTCCTGCCGTTGTTGCCGGGGGCCCCGCCGATACGCTCAAAGACGTAGATGCATCGTTCCTCTGCGTGGCAGTCCAGCCAGTGGAAACCGTCGGGATCGTAATCCTTTTCTGAAAAGGCGGGGTGGCTCTGATAGAAAAGGCTCAGATCTGTCATAAAACGGTGGAAATCCTGGTGGGCGGGATAAGCCAGCAGTCCCCAGTCCTGTTCCCGTTTCTCATCCCATTCCCGGAAGTGACCGATCTCATTTCCCATGAAGTTCAGCTTCTTGCCGGGGTGAGCGTACATATACATGTAAAATGCTCTTGCCTGCGGGAACTTCAGCTCATAATCTCCCCACATTTTCTGAAGGATCGTGGCCTTGCCGTGGACGACCTCATCGTGGGAGAGGGGCAGCAGGTAGCGCTCGTCATAGTAGTAGGCCATGGAGAATGTCAGCTTGTGGTAAATGCCGCCGCGGAACAGAGGGTCTGTGCGGAAATAGTCCAGGGTATCGTTCATCCATCCCATGTCCCATTTGTAGTCAAAGCCCAGTCCGCCCTCTTCTGCCGGCGTTGTCACACCTGGGAAAGAAGTGGAATCCTCTGCTGCAAGGATAGCGTCGGGGTGGAGCTTTTTCAGTCCCTGGTTCATGTATTTCAGAAATTCAACGGCGTTAGGATTGACGCCCCGCTCCGGCGTGCCCTGCCAGTAGATGGCCCGGCTTATGGCGTCCATGCGCAGTCCGTCAATGTGGTATTCTGTAAGCCAGTAGTTTGCCGCAGACTGCAGGAAACTGCGGACCTCGCCTCTGGAATGCATAAAGTTGCAGCTGCCCCATTCGCTGTATCCGACTGCCGAGTGAGGATATTCATACAGGGACGTGCCGTCGTATTTTGCCAGCGCATATCCGTCTACCGCGAAATGCACCGGCACAAAATCAAGGATGATCCCGATGCCGTTTCGGTGGCAGGCGTTGACGAATGCCTTCAGCTGGTCTGCCGTACCGTACCGTGAAGTAGGGCTGAAGAATCCGGTGCCCTGATAGCCCCAGGACTCGTCACTGGGATACTCGTTCAGAGGCATGATCTCGATATAGTTATAGCCGTTTTCCTTTACATAGGGGATCAGGATGTCCGCCATCTCTTCGTAGTTATACCATGCGTCCGGCTCCTCAGAAGGCTTCCGGAAGGAGCCGAAGTGGATTTCGTAAATATTCAGCGGAGAATCGATATGACAGCTGCGTTTTCTCATCCATGCATCATCGTGGAAGTGATATGTCTTCATATCACGGATAATGGACGCGGTGTTGGGGCGCAGCTCCATCCCATAACCGTAGGGATCGCAGTGGTCGATATACTGTCCGGACTGATCGTAGATCCGGTACTTGTACATCATTCCCGGACGGGCATCCTGCGACGTGACCTCCCAGAAATTGCCATCGTGGACCTTCTCCATGGGAAGCTCCTCCCATTCGGTGAATTCTCCGATGACGGATATTTTAGAGGCTGAGGGAGCGAAGGTGCGGAATACCACGCCGGCTGCGGTGACCTGAGCTCCCAGAAATCTGTATGCGTCGAAAATCTTTCCTGTGTAAAATCCGTAAAAATCCATAATTTCCTCCTTAAATGGACAACTGTCGTTTATTGCCGTATAATTATATTATCTGAGCGCGGGGAAGACGTCCACCGACGATTTTGGAAATGTGTCGGAAAAACGACGGTTGTCTGGAAAGTGTCGGATAATTCTGTGAGTGTGTGCGTGTGGGGAGAAATCGGGCGTATTGATATCATGTATGACCAATTTATGGATCTGGAGGAGACAGAGATGGATCTGAGAGTTGAGAAGACGGAGAAGGCTATTAAGAATGCATTTATTGAGCTGCGGGCCAGGAAGCCGCTGGAGAAGATTACGGTGAAGGAGCTGTGTGCTCTCGCATGTATCAATAAATCCACATTTTATTCTCACTATACTGACATTTATGCATTGTCAGAAGCAATTGAGAAAGAAACAGTGACTTCAATTATTAACAGCATTGAGAATCTGGAAGAGTATTCTCTCGATACGCTGGATGAATTTACCAGAGCGATGAGCATTGCTTTCATGTCCCAGAGTTCTCTGATTCGAATTTTATTTTCGGGAAAGGAACAGAACCATCTGGGACAGAGGATGGAACAGGAGCTGAAGCGGGTCATCTTCCGTAAGTATCCGGATCATAAGACGAATATCGAGACGAATATCTTCCTGTCATTTTGTATACAGGGAAGTTATCATGCGTTTCTGAATAATCCGGAGGCGGACGGGGAGACGTTTGTGAAGACGATAGAGAAGATTGTGAAATGTCTGCAGCCGATGCTGTGATGTTGCAGCAGGAATTATAGAAGGAAGGGAGAAATTGCATATGCCAAATGAATCGGGAGAGTGGATCATGCGCGGCTTGGACTGGGACAACCCGCTGCGGATCCGGACGCCGGAGGAGCTGATCCGGTATATTGAACAGGTGGGATTCCTGCCGCTGTTCGCCAATGGAGCGGAAGGATTTTCCGTGGAAGATCATGTTTACCCATATGCATGGTGGACCGGCGATTCCGAACAGGATCCCTGGGTGTGGCGGGAGATTATCGCCAGAAGCGGGCAGGCTGCCTATGGGAAATTCTTTGACAGGAAGGCAGGATTCATTTCCAGAGAATGGTTCCCGGTCTTCGCCAATTACAGGCGGGACGGGTATGATTTTGACGCCCGGTACGATGACGAGCTGGCCAGCAACCGGAGCAAGAAGATCATGGATCTGTTTGAGGACGAGAAGGAGCTGTATTCCTTTGAAGTGAAAAGTCAGGCCGGGTTCGGAAAAGGCGGAGAGAAGAATTTCGACGGCGTGATCACGGACCTGCAGATGCAGGGCTATATCCTGAACAGGGATTTCCGGAGAAGAAGGCGCAAAAAGGACGGCGTGGAATACGGGTGGCCTATCGCCGTGTATACGACGCCGGAGCATCTGTGGGGATACGAAGAGGTAACGTCGGCCTACAGGGAAGATCCGCAGAAATCTTTTGAACGGATAATGGAAAAGATTACAGAAGAGTTTCCGAAGGCTGAGGAAGGGCAGATCCGGAAGATGATTCGATAAGAGCGGTATTATTTTCAAGCGGTATTGTTTTCGGGCGGTATTGTTTTCAGGCGTTATTATTTTCAATAAGAGAAGAATTATTTATGTGGGAGGAAATGAGAATGATCATTGAAGGAAATGAGAAAGAACTTGCTGCAATGAAAGAATTTCACAAGGGGAACCGCCAGGAGGGGCTCCGGCTCCAGGAAGAGTTCGCTGCACAGTTCCGCGAGGAATACAGGGACAAGGATCACTGTCCCTGTAAGAAAGCCTGTCGCTACCACGGCAACTGCAAGGAATGTGTGGCCATCCACAGAGCCCATCAGGAGCATGTGCCCAATTGTATGAGGCCTCTGCTGAATAAGAAGATAAAACTTTTATCCGAACTGACGGAACATACTATTGCAAATGAGATCGAACCGCCGAAGGAAGTGCTGAGGAAAGAGTTTCAGGAGTAATCCGGCTCTTCTTTGCCCGTTATCTGTCCAGGATTTTTCTTACAATCTTTCCGTATTCCATGGGCTCTCTGTTTAGAAATGCCAGATGATTGTAACCGGGCTTTACGGCTATTTTTGCATCCGGATACAGCTCTTTTACAACTTTGCTGTTAGTCTGGACATTGTCTTCATCTCCTCCGTACAGCAGGTACATGGGCTGGGTAACTCCCGGTTCCAGCTTGTAATCTGCCAGGAGCTTCGCGATCACGCGAAGGGAAGGTTTTGTAAGAGAGGTCCGGCAGACGTACTGTATCTCCGGCCAGTCTCCGCCATAGACTTTTCCCAGATCGCGGATGCTCTGGTCCTTGTCACCTGATGTTTTCATAAAATGGGAAAAGATCAGATAGATCGCTGCATGTACGATGGGCTTGTATTTTGAACGGTAGAAATTGACCGCACCGTCGAGCAGCAGCTTCTTAATATGTAATGACGGATGCTTTGCCAGCCTGACAGCGAAGATGGTACCCATGGAAAGACCGATCACCAGCTCGAATTGAGTGGTGCCTCTGTCCTGAAGCATGCGGACCAGCTTTTCTGTCTGCTGTTCCAGACTTTCGAATTCATCAGAATCCGGATGAAAACCGTCCAGAGTCACACATACCATTCGATATTCGGGCAGTTCTTCTGCGAGTCTCCGGAAACATTCAGCGGCCATGAATACTCCGGGGACACATAAGACAGCCTTTCCGGTTTTATCTCCATATTCTTTAATAAGCATTGTATCATCCTCCCATAGCCTGACGTTTATCTTTTGATATATATTGCGCTGCTGGTGTAATACAGTAAAGTACCATATCAGGATAGCAGAATGGGGCGGGGCATTCAATTAACCGGGGCGTGACAATGAATGAAAAATGCAGGGGTGATGTGATTTCATGTGAATGGATGAACAGTAACCATTGTGGAATTGATAGAGGTATCGAGAATCTTTTGCTTTGGATTAAGCAGAGAAATAAAAACACGAGAACATAACGTCCTATTCAAAATTTAAAATAAATTAGCACTCGATCCTTGACAGTGCTGATATCAGGTGCTATATTACAACTAGAACAAAGGAAGAGGAACAAAAGGAACTGAAAAGGAAGTGAAAAGGTTCCGGAAGAAGCTCCAAATCCCGAGTTCCCTCAGCTTGCAACACTTGCGACAACTTCAAGAGTGCGTATGGCAGCCGTATGAAGCGGCTCATAAAAACTTATTTCTAATGTTTCAATAATGGAAGGAGTAATGACTTATGTTAATGCCGAGTATTTTTGGAGAGAATTTATTTGATGATGACTGGATGGATTTCCCGTTTGACAGAGATTTCTGGGGAAGAAAGAATCCACTTTATGGTAAAAATGCAAAGAATATCATGAAGACCGATATCAGGGAACATGATGCAGGATATGAACTGGATGTGGATCTGCCGGGATTCAAGAAAGACGAGATTAACGTTGAACTTGATAACGGTTACCTGACCATTTCCGCATCCAAGGGACTGGATAAGGACGAGCAGGATAAGAAAGGCAAATACATCAGGAAAGAGCGTTACGCAGGCGCTATGCAGAGAAGCTTCTATGTAGGCGATGCTATAACACAGGAAGATATCAAGGCTAAGTTTGAAGATGGTATCCTGAAACTAAGCATTCCGAAAAAGGACGCAAAAGCAGTTGAGACGAAAAAGACCATTGCTATTGAGGGATGATCTTTCCCATAAGGGCATAAAACATAAGAAATGGGGTCCGGCACGTGAGATGCCGGGCCTTTTTTCGTAGAAAAGGGACAGGGCAAAATTCAATTTGGGACACACTGAATTTCAATTGGGGACGTAGCAAAATCGGATTTTACTACGTCCCCAATTGATTGATGTTTTTATCTGGGCATCCCATGAATTATCAATTTATGTGAAGACAACGCAAAAATTAATATTGTCATATGGATAGTTGCAGAAAAATGTGATAAACTCACAAATAAGTGATAATTATGTGTGTTCACAAAAGTTGCGGAGTGCACAGTAGACTGCAAAATAGTGCTTACTGTAAGTGAATAGAGAATGATAAGATTTCTGTCAGAAAATGAATTGAGGTGACTTATGGAAAAATATTTGATGCCATATCAGGAAATTATTACGGATATTAAAAATATTATTTCTTCCGGCCGGGAGATGGCCTACGGCGCTTCCAATAAAGCGATGATTCTCACATATTGGAACATTGGAAAACGAATTGTAGAGCAGGAACAAGGAGGAAAAGAGCGTGCGGAATATGGTAAGGGTCTCATTTCTGCATTATCAGAGACTTTAACACAAGAGTTTGGCCAAAATTATTCAAAGAGAAATCTTCACTATTACGTGAAATTTTATCAGTACTTTTCTGATGAGCAGATTGTGAACGCATGCGTTCACAATCTTAATTGGACGAAGATCAGGAGTCTTCTTCGTGTTACGGATGAAGATGCCCGTTATTGGTATATGAAAGAAGCTGTTAGTGAGGGCTGGAGTTCCAGAACGTTAGATCGAAATATCAGCACTCAATATTACTATCGACTTTTACAGGCACCAAAAAAAGAAGATGTGATTGAAGAAATGAAGCAGAAAACTGCAGAATACCAGAAAAACCAGTTTGAGTTAATTAAGAGTCCGGTTATTGCGGAATTTCTCGGTTTTAAGACGGAGGATTCATATCTGGAAGGAGATTTGGAATCTTCAATTCTTTCGCATATCCGTGATTTCTTGATGGAAATGGGGAGAGGATTTGCTTTTGTCGCAAGACAACAGCACATTATTACAGAAACATCGGATTATTTTCTTGATCTTGTTTTTTACAATATTGAGTTGAAATGTTATGTGCTGATTGATCTGAAGATGGGAAAAATAACTCATCAGGATGTGGGGCAGATTGATATGTATGTGCGTATGTACGATGACCTAAAGCGCGGTCAGGGGGATAATCCGACTATTGGAATCCTTTTATGTTCAGAAACGGATGAAGATATTGCCAGATATTCGGTACTCCACGATAATGACCGTCTGTTTATGTCAAAATATCTGACGTATCTGCCAACAAAAGAGCAGTTAAGGAATGAGATTGAGCGGCAAAAAGAAATCTTTTATATGCAGCATCCAACTCTGCAAGATAAAGAGGATAAAAGATAAAATTCTTTCCCATAAGGGCATAAAACATAAGAAATGGGGTCCGGCACGTAAGATGCCGGGCCTTTTTTCGTAGAAAAGGGACAGGGCAAAATTCAATTTGGGACACACTGAATTTCAATTGGGGACGTAGCAAAATCGGATTTTACTACGTCCCCAATTGATGTATAATAGACTGGAAAGAAAGGAATGATCAAATTGAACAAGTTACATATCACAATTCTGAAACGTTATCTTCTACTTCTGGTCGGTCTGTCGATAATGGCTTTTGGGGTGGCCTTTTCGATCAAGGCCAGTCTTGGTACATCGCCGATTTCTAGTGTGCCTTATGTTTTGAGTCTGTTTACACCGCTTACGGTAGGAACGGCGACTATTACCATGCACTGTTTTTTTATCCTGATGCAGATACTGATCCTGAGGAAAAATTATCATTTTATCCAGCTCATGCAGCTTCCTATAGCGTTCTTCTTTGGGTATCTGACGGATTTTGGAGTGTGGGCCGTGCGGGGGATTTCTTATCATGCGTACTGGCAGCAGTGGATCCTCTGCCTGATCGGCATCCTGCTGGTGGCTGTAGGAGTCAGCCTGGAAGTCAAAGCCGGAGTAGTAGTTCTGGCGGGGGAGGGGGTAGTCCTTGCTATCTGCCAGGTACTTCCGGTGAAGTTTGGTTATATGAAAGTCGGCTTTGATGTGACACTTGTTGTGATCGCATGTGTACTGTCTCTTGTTTTTACCCACCAGCTCCAGGGAGTGAGGGAAGGAACTGTGGCGGCAGCCATCATGGTCGGGCTGATCGCGAAGCAGCTTGGGAAAATCCTGAACCGCTGGAAACTGGAGGAAATCTGATCCCAGTCTGTACAATTCTGGCGCTCGGGAAAATGTGTGGACGGGAGCCGGAAGATGGATTCCCGTCCTCTTTGTGCGCGATACGCCCGGCAGGCGGACGCCATGCTTGCACGAGCGGGCATCCGACGGGCAACGGACAGTGAACGGCGCTGAGCCCGGAGCATTACAGTTCATGCAAGAATGACGATGTATCCCCCTGTTTCTGGGCACGGTGTGAACTGTAAGCCCCGGAGTAGGTAAAAATCTTGAAAACGTGATAAAAAGGCTGTATAAAAATCTTGAAAACGTGATAGAATAACTATATAAAAATCTTGAAAACGTGGAGGGAACAAGTTTGAAAAGAAAAATATACGATAAGTTCCTTGAATGGAAGCGTGAAGGTGCAGGAAAAACAGCTCTCTTGATCGATGGCGCGAGACGTGTCGGAAAAAGCTATATGGCAGAAGCGTTTGCAAGAGCTGAATACAAGTCTTATATAATGATTGATTTCAATAACACTCCGAATGAAGTGAAGGAGTTGTTTTATACTTATCTGAATGATCTGGATAACTTTTTTATGTATTTGTCGGCATTTTATAATGTGAAGCTCTATAAGCATGATTCTCTGATCATTTTTGATGAGGTACAGATGTTCCCGAGGGCAAGGGCGGCAATAAAATATCTGGTAGCTGACGGACGTTATGATTATATGGAAACAGGCTCCCTTCTTTCTATAAAAAGAAATGTGCAGGATATAGTGATACCGTCAGAAGAGCGGCATATACGGATGTATCCCATGGATTTTGAAGAATTCCTGTGGGCTGTTGGAAACCAGACTATGATGCCTTTTATCGCAGCATGTTTTGAAAAGAAGCAGCCGTTGGGGCAGGCGCTTCACAGAAAGGCAATGGACTATTTCCGGCAGTATATGATTGTAGGGGGAATGCCGCAGGCAGTTGCCGAATATTCAGAATCCAGAGATTTTGACAGGGTGGATCGGATCAAACGGGATATACTGACACTTTATCGGGCAGATGTTTCAAAATACGCGGAAGGATATGAAAGAAAGGTAGAAAGTATTTTTGATGAGATCCCGGCCCAACTGAGCAGACATGAGAAAAAATTCCGGCTTGCGTCTATAAGCCGGGAAGCAAGGCTGAGAGAATATGAGGATGCTTTTGCCTGGCTGGATGATGCCATGATCATCAACATCTGCTATAATTCCACAGAACCAAATGTCGGTCTGCGTATGAATATGGACAGAATGACGATGAAATGTTATATGGCGGATACGGGGCTGCTGATCAGCCATGCGTTTGACGAGAACGGTCTGGTATCGGAGGAAATATACAGGAAGCTTCTGTTTGATAAGTTGGAGATCAATAAAGGGATGATCCTGGAAAATATTGTCGCCCAGATGCTGACCGCATCAGGACATAAGCTTTATTTTTACTCTAATCCGTCAAGAGAAGACTCCGAGGCGAGGATGGAGATAGACTTTTTGGTTTCCAAGAGTAAAGTGACGAGCCGACATAATATCTCTCCAATAGAAGTGAAGTCGGGAAGTAATTATACTATAAGTTCTCTTAACAAGTTCCGCAGAAAATACAAGGAGCAGATGAATACCGCGTATGTGATCCACAAAAATGACTTGAGGACGGAGGATGAGATTGTTTATCTCCCTGCATATATGGTTCCCTGTCTGTAGGAAGACAGTTAGTATTTGTATCAATCCTTCCGAGGATTGAAGAGGATGACTTTTCCTTCAGCTATAAGATCATGAGAGGGCCGGCGACGTCGCAGAATGCGGTGAAGCTGCTGAAACTCGCAGGATTTCCGGAGGAGATATTGGAAAAGTGCGAAGAGACAGATGAAACACTGGAAAAATCAAAGATTTCCTGCCAAAATGGGGAACGTAAAAGCGAGTGCACTCGGAAATTGCTGAGATTTCCGCGGTACCCATACAGGAAAGGAGACACGACGATGCCAAAATTAAACGAGAACTATCAGAACTTAGAAGAGAGCTACCTGTTTGCAGAGATCGCAAGACGGGTTAAGGTATATGAGGAATCCCATCCGGACAACAAGATCATCCGTCTCGGGATCGGCGATGTGACAAAGCCGCTGACAAAGAAAGTGATCGCTGCCCTCCACGAGGCTGTGGATGAGCAGGCGGTGCCGGAGACGTTCAAGGGGTACGGCCCGGAGAAGGGATATGATTTCCTCAGGAACGCTATCTCCGATTATTATAGAAGAAACGGCGCGGAGGTGGACCCGGATACGGTCTTCATCTCTGACGGCGCGAAGAGCGACACGGGAAATATCACGGACCTGTTTGCAAAGGATAATGTAGTGTTGGTGCCGGATCCGGTGTATCCGGTCTATGTGGACACGAATATGATGGATGGAAGAAAGATCGTCTACATGAACGGGACGGCGGAGAACAATTTCCTGCCTATGCCGGATGATTCCGTAATGGCAGATATGGTCTACCTGTGTTCCCCGAACAACCCGACGGGGGCGTGCTATAACAAAGAGCAGTTAAAAGTGTGGGTTGACTATGCGCTGAAGAACGACGCGGTCATCATGTTTGACGCGGCTTACGAGGCGTTCGTATCCGATCCGGAGCTTCCGAGGAGCATCTATGAGATCGAGGGCGCGAAGAAGTGCGCGATCGAGTTCTGCTCCCTCTCCAAGACGGCAGGATTTACGGGAACACGCTGCTCCTACACTGTGATCCCGAAGGAACTGGTATTCACAGCTTCCAACGGGAAAGAGATGTCCTTAAACGAGATGTGGAACAGAAGACACTCCACCAAGTTCAACGGGACGCCCTATATCGTCCAGCGCGCGGCTGCGGCTGTGTTCACGGAAGAGGGGATGGCGGAATGCATAGAGAATATCAACTACTATAGAGAGAACGCGAAGATCATCGCGGACGTCCTGAAGAAAAAGGATATTCCGTTTACGGGCGGAGTAAATTCGCCGTATATCTGGTTCCAGTGCCCGAACGTCATGGAGTCCTGGGAGTTCTTTGACTATCTGCTCAACAACGCGGAAGTGGTGGGGACGCCGGGAGCGGGATTCGGCGAGAATGGGAAATATTTCTTCCGCCTGACTGCCTTTGGACAGCATGAGAGCACGAAAGAAGCTATGCGGAGATTTGACGAACTGTTTTAAAAAATGAATATCTGGAGTGTAAATACCTGTTTTGCGATTTTTGCAGAACAGGTATTTTTTACCATTATTTTACAATCGTGATCCTTGGAATGAGGGTCGCTTTTTTTGTAAAAATGCAGTTTAACTGGACTTGGAAGATTATTTGTGTAGAAAAACTACATAAAAAATATATGAAAATATACAATTTACAATCTGTAAATGCAGACAAAAATATATAAAAAGCATAAAAATAAAGGCGGATTTTCAAATTAACTTAAAATTAATAATAGTGTGGATGCAATATTAACAATTCGTTTGTAGAATGCCTATTGCTGGTGTGAAAGCCGGCACGGTGTGAAAAAGTAAAATTTTCTGCGCGATCTCAAAAGTGAAGGAGAGAATAGAATGTCTGAATTGCTTCTGAAAAATGTTTGTAAGATGTATGACAAGAAACAGTATGCGGTCCGGGATTTTTCGCTGAAGATTGAGGATGGGGAATTTGTGATCTTTGTAGGGCCGTCAGGCTGCGGAAAGTCGACGACGCTCCGTATGATCGCAGGGCTGGAAGAAATCACGAGCGGAGAACTGTGGATCGACCAACAGCTCAGCAACTATGTAGAACCAAAAGACAGGGATCTGTCAATGGTATTCCAGAATTATGCGTTATATCCGCAGATGACGATATATGATAATATGGCCTTTTCCCTTCAGATCAGAAAGGTTCCGAAGGATGAGATTGACAAACAGGTCCACTGGGCTGCGTCAGTCCTCGGCATTGAGCATCTGCTGAAACAGAGACCCGGGGCTCTTTCCGGCGGCCAGAAACAGAGGGTGGCGATCGGAAGCGCGATCATGAGAAAACCGAAAGCCTTTCTTATGGATGAGCCTCTTTCCAATCTGGATGCGAAGCTGCGTGCCCAGATGCGTGTGGAACTGTCAGAGCTCCATAAGAGGCTGGGATCCACGATGATCTATGTGACCCATGACCAGACCGAGGCTATGACGCTGGGGACAAAGATCGTCGTCATGAAAGACGGATTTATCAAACAGGCGGATACGCCCAAAGAGATTTACGAAAATCCGGCAGATCTTTTTGTCGCAGGGTTTATCGGATCTCCGTCGATGAATTTTATGGAAGGGACGGTCAGAAAGACTGACAAGGGAGCGGAATTCGTGCTGGTTTCAGGACAGAAACTTGAACTCCCGGCGGATAAGGCCAACATTCTCCTGGCAGAGTACGCGGATAAGAAAGTGATCATCGGAATCCGGCCGGAACATTTTTCAACAGTTCCCCAGACTGCAGATCCTGATGCGGATTACTCAAGACGGAAACTGTCAGGAACGATCATAACAAGAGAAATGCTCGGAGCTGAGTCCATGTTTTATCTCAGAGAAAAGTCGGCAGGTGAGTATGCCGCCAGGCTTTCGGTTGAGACGCCCGGAAAAGGCGGGGAGACAATGTCTCTATATGTTGATATGGATGAAGCGCACTTCTTTGATCCGGCAACAGAAAGAAATATTTTTTATGGAGGTAGGCAATGAAAGCATTATCAGAGAAATTAAAAGGTGGGAGCGCGTACTGTTATCTGATCCCCTGCTTCCTTATATTTGCAGTTTTCCTTTTTTATCCTTTCGTAAAGACAATCTACCTGAGCCTGTTCCTGACTGATAAGCTCGGGCAGGCAAAGGTGTTTGTGGGGGCAAGAAACTATATTGAGCTGCTCACGTCGTTCTCGTTTTATAACAGTTTGATCGTCACATTGGTCTTTGTGGTCATCGTTGTGGTCGGAAGCATGCTCCTGGGACTGATCGGGGCGGTGCTGTGCAGCAAGGCGTTTCCGGGAATCCGGGCGTTCAGCACCTCCTATGCGCTCCCTATGGCCATTGCATCCAGCGGGGCGGCAATGATCTTCAAGATCATCCTCAACCCGACGATCGGTATCCTGAATAAGCTGACAGGACTGGACATAAACTGGATCGCGGATCCGAAATACGCGCTGATCTGCGTGGCTGTTCTTACCGCATGGCTGAACAGCGGCATCAACTTCCTGTATTTTTCAGCAGGCCTGGGAAATATTGACGAGTCGATCTACGAGAGAGCCTCGGTGGACGGTGCAAGCGGGATCCAGAAATTTTTCCGCCTGACGCTTCCGGGACTGAGCCCGATCATGTTTTATACACTGGTGGTCAATATCATTCAGGCTTTTCAGTCTTTCGGGCAGATCAAGATCCTGACCGCGGGAGGTCCGGGAGAATCCACGAACGTTATTGTGTATTCGATCTACAGGGACGCGTTTTTCAATTATAGATTCGGAAGCGCAGCCGCACAGTCGGTCGTGCTGTTCCTGATCATTATGGCGCTTACGCTTGTGATGTTTAAGATTGAAAAGAAAGGAGTCAAATATTAAGATGTCTGCTTTTAATAATACCATTACAATGGAACAAGGTGCATACAATGAAGCGGAAATCGCAAGGCTTCACAGCCTGATGAATGCCCGGGCTCTCAGAAAAAAGAGAATACGCAAGACAGTGCTTGTCGCTGTAAACATTATCTTTGCGCTGTTTATGCTGTTCCCGCTTCTGTATTCAGTCAGTGTGGCGGTTATGCCCGGCGATGAGCTGTTTACAATGGATATGAACCTGCTCCCGCAGAATCCTACCGTGGACAACTTTGTGCGTGCGTTCACGCAGGTTCCGCTGGTCCGCTTCATCCTGAACTCTTTCCTTGTGGCAGGATGCATCACCCTGGGACAGATCATCACCTGCTCCCTTGCGGCGTTTGCTTTTTCCTTCCTCGACTTTAAAGGGAAAAACCTGCTGTTTATGCTGGTTATGGCGACGATGATGGTCCCCGGGGAGGCGGTCATCATCTCAAACTACCTGACAGTCAGCAGCCTGGGGATACTGGATACATATATTGTGCTGATCCTGCCTTCGCTGACTTCGGCAATGGGGATTTTCCTGTTCCGCCAGTTTTATATGACATTTCCGATCTCCCTGTATGAGTCGGCGAAACTTGACGGATGCGGCAACCTGAGATTTATCGTGAAGATATTGATCCCTCTTACAAAGTCAGCGATTGGCGCAATGGCAGTATACACCTTTATCAACGCCTGGAATATGTATATGTGGCCGCTGCTTGTTACGGGATCCGAGGAAATGCGTACGGTCCAGATCGGTATCAGTATGCTGAACAGCGTTGACGCACAGTCTATCACGCTGATGATGGCAGGCGTCGTGGCGATCATCATCCCGTCCATGGTCATCTTTATCGTTGGCCAGAAACAGCTCATAAGCGGAATGTTCTCAGGGGCGGTGAAAGGCTGACCTGTTAATATAGCAACATTAATTTGCTTCCGGTCCGGTCAGCATCCCGCACGACGTTCCGGCGGTACGACACAAAAACAGAAAAGGAGAGAATGTATTTATGAAAAGAAGAGTAATCGCATCCATTCTTGCCGCGGCAATGGCATTTTCCCTCGCTGCGTGCGGAAACACCGCATCCAACACAGCGGCAGGCGCAACCGCGGAGGGGGAAGAGAGCGCAGAAAGTGCCGGATCCAGCGTGATCACTGACAACTTTAAAAATGTGGACACAAACGGCACAACCATTACTTTCTGGCATTCCATGGGCGGAGTGAACGGCGAGGCAATGGACTACCTGGTTAACAAGTTTAATGAAGAAAACGAGGACGGGATCACAGTTGAGTCAGTTTACCAGGGGGAATACGATGACACGATCAATAAGCTGAAAAGTGCCCAGATCGGAAATATGGGGGCGGACCTTGTCCAGATCTATGACCTCGGAACACGTTTTATGATTGATTCCGGATGGGTGATCCCGATGCAGGATATGATCGATGCGGACGGGTATGATATTTCACAGATCGAGCCTAACGTTGCGGCATATTATACAACAGATGACGGAACGATGTACTCCATGCCGTTCAACTCATCTACGCCCCTTCTTTACTACAACAAAGATATGTTTGAAGCGGCAGGGATCACTGAGGTCCCGGCCAGCCTTCCTGAGATCGCTGAGATCGGCGACGCCCTGATGGAGAAAGGCGGGGCCCAGGAAGTGATCGCGATCAGCATTTACGGCTGGTATTTTGAGCAGTTCCTCTGTAAGCAGGGGCTCAATATGGTGGACAATGGAAACGGCCGTGAAGCGGCAGCTACCAAGGTAGAATTTGACGAAAACGGCGGCGGGCTGAATATCCTGAATGCATGGTATGACCTGTATGAGAAAGGATATGCCCCGAATGTCGGACGTTCCGGAAGCGATACAGCTACGACAGACTTTACATCAGGGAAAGCTGCTATGATGCTTGCATCTACAGCCTCACTGAAGCAGGTCCTTGAAGACAGCGGCGGAAACTTTGAAGTAGGTACTGCTTACTATCCGGCAGTCAGCCCGGACGACAAAGGCGGAGTGTCCATCGGAGGCGCGTCTCTGTGGGCCCTGAACAACCAGGATGAGACAAAGGCGGCGGCAACATGGAAGTTTATCAAGTTCCTGATCTCTCCGGAGTCCCAGGCATACTGGAACGCCCAGACCGGATACTTCCCGATCGTTACTGCGGCTCAGGAAGAGCAGACATTCAAGGACAACATTGCCAAGTATCCTCAGTTCCAGACAGCGTTGGACCAGCTTCATGATTCCACACCGGAATCTGCAGGGGCGCTCCTGAGCGTATTCCCGGAATCACGTCAGATCGTCGAGACACAGATCGAGAATATGCTGAACGGAAATGTGACACCGGAAGAGGCTGTTGACAACATGGCCAGCGAGATCAATAAGACGATTGAAGAGTACAACCTGGTCAACGGTTAAAAAATAAACTGCCGGATCCTGATTTTTAAAAGCGTGCCTGAAAAAATTCGGCACGCTTTTATCCGTAAAAAAGGAAGACTGCTGTATAATAAAAAGTATGTACTATAAGGAGGAGCCATGAAATGAAGAAAGTAAAGATTTTTGCCCACCGGGGAGCGAGCGCCTATGCACCGGAAAATACGCTGGAGGCCTTCCGCCTTGCCATGGAGCAGGGAGCCGATGGGATCGAGATCGACGTTCAGCTGACAAAGGATAATGAACTTGTGGTGATCCATGACGAGACGGTTGACCGTGTCAGCAATGCAAAGGGGGCTGTGAGGGACTATACGCTGGAGGAATTGAAAAAGATCCCCGTGCCAAATCATTTTGAACAGTATCCGGATGTGCGGATCCCTACGCTCCGGGAGGTGCTTGAACTGGTAAAGCCCGGAAAAATGGAGATTAATATTGAATTGAAGACGGGGATATACTGGTATCCCGAGATTGAGAAAAAGGTATTGGATCTGGTGAAGGAAGAGGGAATGGAAGAACGCATCATCTATTCTTCTTTTAATCATTACAGTATACAGAAGATCAGGGAGATTGCCCCGGATGCGGAGACAGCCTATCTGATCGGAGATGTTATGCTTGACGTGGCAGAGTACACGAGGAAAACAGGGGTCAAAGGCATCCATCCGGCGCTGTTCCATGTCAAGATGGCGGATTTCCTTGAGGAATACAAAAAGAGCGGGCTTGCGGTCAGGGTATGGACAGTGAATGAAAAAGACCAGATGAGCTGGCTGATCCGGGAGGGCGTGGACGCAGTGATCACCAATTATCCGGACCGAGGGATAGAGGCGCGTGCGGAAGCGGAGGCAGAATTAGCTAATGATGAAAAATAAAAAACTGTTTCTGCTCGATATTGACGGAACCGTCTGTAAGGGAGAACAGCTGATCGGAGGCACACGCGAGTTCCTGTCATATCTGAAGAGCTGCGGCGGCCAGTTTGTTTTTATTACCAACAATGCCACGAAAAGCATTGCCGACTATATTGCTTCCTTCCAGAAAATGGGGATTCAGTCAGATTTTTCAAATTTTATCACTGCATCTTACGCAACAGTCCAGTATCTGAAGCAGCATCACAGCGGAGAACTGATCTATGTTCTTGGGACCAGGTCTCTGCTACGGGAATTGAAACAGAACGGGATACGGGTTACGACAGACTGCGAGGACGGAGAGATCTCCTGCGTCCTGGTCTCCTATGACAATCAGCTGACCTATGAGAAAATTTCCGATACCTGCCAGCTTCTGGCCAGACGCCCGGATGTGGATTATATTGCAACCAATCCTGACTATGTCTGCCCAGTTGAATTCGGTTATGTGCCGGATTGCGGGTCCATCTGCGAGATGCTGGAGCATGCGGTAAAGAGGACTCCTTATTTTATCGGAAAACCGGAGACAGCCATGGTGGAATTCGCTGTGAAGAAGAACCGCTTTACAAAAGAGGAAACCCTGATCGTTGGCGACCGGCTTTATACGGATATCCTCTGCGGAAAACGTGCTGGGGTGGAGACTGCCCTGGTGCTTACCGGGGAGGCTACGCGGGAGGAGGCGCAGCGGTCAGATGATCCGCCGGAATATATTTTTTCCTCCATTGAAGAACTGTTCCATGTCTGGGCGGATGAATCCGCTGCGAATATATAAGTAACTTTAGATTTCTATTTATGCCCCGTAGTCCGATGGCTGCATTGGACTACGGGGCGTGCAGATCATAATTCCTGTTAAATAGCCTGAATCGTTAAAGCGAAATATCTCATAGCTGCCGGAATGCCCACTGAGCGTATAGCGGTATTCCTCATCGTCTTCACCGGGATCCGGCTGCCCATATATGTCTATTACATCAGCCGGTCTTGACCAGCCCAGGCGGATGCCTCCGGGAAGGATCAGATCAGTCCCGGAAAAATCATAGTTTTCATAAGTGGCAGATAAGGTGCCGACCGTTCCGTCGGTAAGTGGGACGGCCTCTTTCGCTGCATTGTATACGGTGACAAAAAGGTTCTGTTTCCGGTCATTCGTAAGAGTGACGTTTGCACTGTCATAGGATGCATATGGACTGTCTGTCCCCTGAAGCTTCCTGGGGACATCCTGCCCCTCTTTAATATACCATCCATTTGAGAAAAAATCAGAAAGAGACACAGGCAGCGAGTATACGGCATTGTTAATCTGGAGAGAAAAACTGCGCCAATCGTCCGGGAGGGATGGAAGCGCCGGATATAACTTGTCAGCCTGTTCATCCAGGCTGGTTATGTATTCCAGAGAGAACAGTACCTCCGTATGCGGCAGATAGACTGCCTTGGCGCGCAGATCGCTATTTTCCTGCCAAAGCTTCTCGCCTTCCTCGTAAAGATCAGACGTCATGGATAAGATGTGATTCTCTCCATCCATGCCCACGCCTTCCATAGAGAACGTCTCTTCCCCGTCATCTGTTGAATCCATGTCAAATCCCAATCTGTAAAGGTAGTCTGTTTTCGGATGTGACAAATATGGTATATCAAGAACAAGCGTCCGCAGCAGAATGAATGAAAGCGCCAGACATGCCAGGATCCCGACAGCGCATCCTGCTTTCTTCAGGAGTATACCAACGCATCCTGCTTTTCCTTCTGTTAAAGTCACCGGCTTGCGGATGACCTGAATGAAAAAGATGACAGCCGCGAATGCCAGAACTACCACAATCGTCCGCCAGATCACCTCCTGCACAAATCCGCTGACACCCATTACTGCGTCAGAACTGCCTAGGAAGGAATCCAGGAAAAATATGATCCCCACGAAAAGCAGCAGGGGTACTGCGAAAATAAGCACCACCATGATATAGATCCAGTCAATACGATTTTTTTCAGGTCCTTCAGAACTCATTTCATTTCTCCTTTACATTCTGATATCTTCGGGGATTTTTTTCCGCTTCGCGTTTTTACAACGGCGGAAGAGCATTCTGGCAATCAGTATGATTCCGATCGCTGCTGCTGAGGTGGATCCTGTAAACAGACAGAGCATCTCATTATTCTTCCGGTAATACTCACTTACAACGTTTTCCGGTTTTTGGGGATCATATAAGAGATCTTGCCTTGCACCTGTCCAGATTTCGGTGTTCAGTTCCCCGATCGTCTCCACACATCTGTCCGCAGAAGTGGTTTCCCTGATGTTTGTATTTTCCTTCCCGATCATCCATCTGCCATCTTTTGTGCGGTAACGGTATGTGATCACTGTGAAATTATAAGCATCCCCGTCATCATCCAGTCCCATCCAACGCTCGATCTTTAACACTTCGCCTACAGAATGTTCTGTATAATTTATATTTTCTGCCACAAGTCCGACAGCCGTATAGATGAAGCAGCCAGCCCACATTACGATAAAAAGCATAATAAAAACCAAAAACGCAGACAATAACGAACGGGATATCCTTTTGATCTTATCTTTTATCATCTTCGAGGCTCCCTCTTGTGATAGTATCAATACTGCTCTGTTTGAAGCATAAACTATTTGTGTAAAATAAAATGTGAAGAACAGGTAAAATTTTTGTAATAGCAGGCAGACGCAAAATAATCCGATCCGAAAAAACTAATCTGTGCTATTGCCTGAGACGTACTGTTGGAGTATACTGGCACTATCGTACAAAACGGGGAGGAAACGATATGATACAGAGCGACTGCCACATGCACACAGAGTTTTCATCAGACAGCGAGGCACCCGTAAGGAGTATGATTGAGGGCGCGATAAAGAAAGGGCTCCGGGAAATCTGCCTTACGGACCACTATGATAAGGACTATCCGCGGGTGCCGGATATCGAGGGGATTCCCTTTGTATTCGACCCGGAGGAATACTGCCGCACTCTTGCCGGGCTGAAAGAAGAGTACAGCGACCGGATCACGGTCCGCACCGGGATCGAGATCGGGCTGCAGCCCCACCTGGGAGGATTTTACAGGGAGCTGACAGAAAAGTATCCTTTTGATTTCGTCATCGGTTCGGTCCATCTCGTACACGGGCTGGATCCTTACTACGGAGCGCTCTTTGAGGGCAGGACGGATGAGGAGGCTTACTCCGAGACGTTCCGGGAGACTCTGGCTGACCTGGAAGCAATTGACGGCTTTGACGTTCTGGGGCATATTGATTATGTGGTCCGCTATGGGAAGGAAAAGGCAGCGCACTATTCTTACCATAGGTTTGCGGACGAGATTGACGAGATCCTTAAGAAAGTCATTGAGATGGGAAAAGGGATTGAGCTGAACACGGGCGGATTCAAGTACGGGCTTGGATTTAGCAATCCCCATCCTGATATTATTAAGCGGTACCGGGAACTGGGCGGAGAGATCATTACCGTTGGGGCAGACGCCCATAAGCCAGAGCATATCGCATATGATTTTGATAAGGTGGAGGAGATACTGAGGGAATGCGGGTTTCGGTATTATACGGTGTTTGAGGGGAGGAAGCCGGTCTTTCATAAGATTTAGCATCTGATATATGGGACAAAGAAGCAGGGACATGCGACCCGTGAATGGGCTGCATGCCCCTGCTTCTTTTTTGAAGCATGGCAAAATGCATAAAAATAGTGAAAACAAATTGTTGTAATTGTACAAAACAAACAGAAGCTGTCCGGTTTTGACAGTGAATAAAGAGGGAAATGACAGAACAAAATGAAAGAAAATATATAAAATAAAAAGCGTAAACACGATCACAGAAAGAAATGTGATCAGAAAAGGAGAGAGGAGGAAATATATGAAGACACAGTGCCATAATCCATATCTTCCGCTGTATGAGCACATCCCGGATGGTGAACCGCATGTGTTTGACGGTCGGCTTTATGTATTTGGAAGCCATGATATGGAAAATGGGAATGAATTCTGCGAGTTGGATTATGTGGCGTGGTCAGCGCCGGAAGGTATTACCTTTATTACTGCATCAAATTCCAGGATTCCATCAACGTAGCCGTGTGCGATGAACCGGCAGGGGAGTATGAGTTTTATGGAAGGGTACACTATCCCGATGGAAGGGTGATGGCAGATAATCAGCCTTATGATCCGTCGGTGATCTGCACGGAAGAAGGAAACTTTCTTTACTTCGGATTTGCCCCCTGCATTATCAATATCCCCAGATACAGAGGGCAGGATCTCAGAGGCGGAAGCGTGATCGTGAGCAACGGGGATGTGGGATACAAGGGGCGGTTGGAAGAAGAAAAACTGATGTCTGTAGGGAACGACCATGGAGGGCTGGTCAAGGTGAAAGACCAGTGGTACATATTCTATCACAGACACACATATATCAACCAGTATAACCGGCAGGGGTGCGCGGAGAGGGTATTTTTTGACGAGAAGGGGAATATACCGCAGGTGACGATAACCACGAGCGGCATGAACCCGAAACCATTATCCGGAGATGCGTCATACCCGGCAGTGTATTGCTGCAATCTGACAAACGGGCATATGGGAGCGCTGTCGTCCATTGGAAGAAGCAACCAGGAGGCAGACTTCCCTTATATGACCTGCGAGGACGGAGAACGTTTTATTACAAATATAAAGGACGGGTGCATGGTCGGGTACAAATATATCAATCTGTCGGAAACACATCAGATAGAAGTGGTCTACCGTGCAGATGCAGACGGAGAGATAGAGATATACACAGAGCCCGGAGGAGAAAAAAAGCGGGAATCCAGATTGAGGGAAGCTCCTGGTGGAAATGCGCCGGGGCGGCTGTCTCGTTTGATACGGAAAAAGAACTGTATCTGATCTACAGGGGAAGTGGATGCGTTTCACTTCTTACATTGAATCTGAAAGCACAGAGAGGAGAATGAAAATGAAAAGCGGAAAACCTTCGTGGAAAGAAATCATCGCATTTGCAGTGGGGGACGGGGTATCAGACCTGGTTATGGGCAGTATCCTCGACAGGACGCACACCCGTTGGGGGAAAGCCCGGCCATGGATCTTGTGGACGGCGATCCCGATGGGGCTTGGCCTGGTGATCGTATTTACCATTCCGTCAGGACTGGGGGACGGTGCGAAGATGGCATGGGCGACGATAACATATATCCTGATGGCGGTTGTGATCTACACGGCATGAAATCTTGCTTACAATACATTGCTGTCCCTGGAAGCGCCGGATCCGAAAGACCGTGTCCTGATGAGTTCGATACGTTTCTTCTTTACAATGGCAGTGGTACTTTTTATCAATTATAACGTAAACGGTCTGGTTGAGAAGGTTGGATAGACCGGGATGTCAGTGATCTTCGGTATCCTTGCCACAGTCCTGCTTCTTATCACATTCGCAGGGACAAAAGAACGGATCAATCTCGAAAAAAATACAGCCAAAGCCTCAGAAGAAGAGAAGATCAGTGTATGGGAATCGTTTCGTCTTCTGTTTAAAAACAAATATTTTCTTCTTGTGACAGTGATCTTTGTGGTAGACTATACTATATTGGGAGTCAATAACGGGCTTAGGATCTATTATGCGAGAGACGTGCCTGGGAACGCTGCTCTGATGGGAACGCTGACGCTCTGCTTTATCCTTCCCAAGATGATCGGAAATCTGGTATTCCCATATGTGAACAAGTTCCTGGGAAAATGGAAAAGCCTGATGCTGGGATACGGGCTGGAGATTTTGGGGCTTGTGATCATGGCAGTGACAGAAACTTCATTCGCGACGGCAGCGGCAGGTCTTGTGTGCCTGGGAATCGGCGGGATTCCGCACAATGCAGGATTGTTTGCGATGGTGGCGGACGTAATCGATTATGGTGAGTGGAAGACTGGCGTGCGCCTCGACGGGCTGACCAACTCGGTTACATCTTTTGGTATGAAAGTCGGAGCAGGCTTTGGATCTGCAATCGTCGGCTGGGGGCTGGCGTGGGCTGCCTATGATGGGCAGCTGGAAGCGCAGGCGGCAGCAACCGTTGCAGGGATAAAAGATGTGTTTATATTTGTACCCATCGTTCTGATCATTGTCGGTGCGATCGCCCTGTTTTTCTGCAATCTGGATAAGATTTATCCGCAGATAGCGAAAGGTCTGGAAGAGAGAAGAAATCAGAATAGTTAAACAGTCAAAGACACGCTCCCGGTGCCCTTTTTATGGCATCGGGGGCTTAACATCTTGGAGAGGACGGGCGGCTGTAAACACGGGGAAGGAGAGTTGGGATGATATACACTGTCTATGAGACGATCGAAAGCAGCCGGACATTTCCGGTGAATATCTTTGTGGCTCCGATCGAGAACAGTACGTTTCACTGGCATAATGAATATGAGATGATAGGGATCTTGAAGGGAGGGATCCATATCCGTGTGGAGTCAGAATTGATCACCCTGAAGGAGGGGGATATCTTTTTGGTGAATCCACGGATGATCCACGCGATCCGGTCTTTAGCAGATAAGCCGAACCTGTGTATGATCCTCCAGATGAGCCCGGAGCTTTTTGATGTGGAAGAAAATGAACCTGGGAACGAGAAAAAAGATATGCGGTTCTACCTGGACAGCATAAGACCGGATGAAGCTCCGGAGTGTGGCTTTGGGTATTTTTACAGGAAACTGGCAGAACTGGTAAATGAATCGCTGAAAGATAATATGAATTCCCGTTTCCGTATCCGAGCGCAGGTCTGCGGGATAATAGCTGATTTGTTCGACTATGCGGTTTATGATGTGCGTTTCCGGGATCCCGCGGCACAGAATCAACAGGAACTGGCGGTTTCTGTGATCGGGTATCTTGAAAAACATGTGGAAAATGAAAATGTGATGGAACAGTCCTGCCATGAATTCGGACTGAGCAGAAGGTCGTTAGACAGGATGCTCAAGGTGACGACCGGAGTTACGGGGAAGGAAATACTGGAGGATTTGCGCGTTGAGAAAGCGAAGGGCCTGCTTAAAAATACAGATAAGAATATGAATTATATCCTGGACAGCTGCGGTTTCGGATCGGAAAAGACTTTTTACCGGGTATTCCGCAGGGAGACAGGGCTGACGCCGAATGAATTCCGCCATAAAGGAAGGCTTGAGCAGTTGGAGCAATATGATGAGCAGCTGAAAGGCTATCTGGATTATGAAGTGTCAGAAGTGAAAGGCGCTCTGAAAAAAATCCTGGAGTAAGGCGGAAAAAATGACAGCGGAACAAGGAAATAGGAGGGGGAATGAAAAATGAGAAAGAGAATTTTCAATATTTTAAAATATCTGTTTCTTGCGGTAGTATTTGCTGTACTTACTGTTGTCTTCTTCCGGCTGGAATATAGCTTGGATACGTCGGGACAGAAGAAATATCATCTGACTGTCGGGGCGGGGATGCTTACTGTTGTGTTCTTATATGCATGTGTATCCTGCTTTCGAGGTAAGTTTGACAGGGACGGTTATCGATTTGTTGTTGAGGATATATTTGCCATGAAAAGCGGAGGCTGTGTTGTTGTAGGTGTGGTTGCCGGATCAATGGAAGTGGGAGACAGAGTGGAGGTTCATGCGCAGAGTGGAAATGTGATCCGCACGAAGATCCGCGGCATTGAGATACGTGGACAGGCTGTGCCGGGGGCGGCAGATACGGCAGCTGCGGTCTGGCTGAAAAATGTAGAAGCGGAGGAACTGAAGCCAGGAGATGTGATTGTTTATGGAGGGAAATAATGGCTGCAATTCATTATGTTGAACTGGACAGAACAATTAAGAAGAATCTGAAAGAAAAGAAATATTCCTCAAAAGAGCTGGGGCGGATCTATGAGAAACTGAAGCGTGATCAGGATAACAGATGTACGGGATTTAGAAGAGCTGCCGTTACCGTATTTGTATGCATTATCGTCGTAAATCTCCTGATGCTTGCCACAGAGGCGGGCGGAGCGGCGATGCTGATCAGCCTTATCTTCACACTGGTTATGGGATGCGGAGTGCTGGGTATTTCCTGGATCCTGACCATAGGACTCCTGAAAATGCAGTTCAATAGAGCGATTGAGCAGTACTATCCGGAGTTTATGGGGGTATACAGGCTTTGAGGGGGAGTGCTGAGTTTTTCTCGGACGTCCGCCGCGAAGGAGCTGTGTTGCCCCGGCGGCCGCGCTTTCGCTCGGAGCAGAGCGCAGCGGACACGTAAAGCCGCAAAGGACGCGGCTTAAGTGCCGGCGTTCTGCTACGGGCCTTCGTGGCAACACAGCTCCTTCACGGCTGGGTACGGAGACAGAACTGAACAGCTAACTGTAAGGTTGCGTTTCAGCGGAAAAGTATATATAAGTGGAAAAGAATATAAAAGGATACAAAAAGAATATAAATCCCTGATACACTGAAAACAGAAAGAAAAGATCCGGAGCAGACGGATCGAAGAACGGGATGCGAAACAGAATGCACATCGGAGGGGCGGATATGGGAATGAAGATATTGATCGTGGAGGATGACCGGCTTCTCTGCGAGGCGGTAAGCGACTACTTCACAGCAAAAGGGTGGCAGACAGATGAGGCTTATGACGGCGAGACGGCGCTGGAGATGGTTGTGTCGGGGAATTACCAGATGGTCCTTCTGGATGTCATGCTTCCGGGCAGAGACGGATTTGCCGTATGCAGGGAAATCAGAAAATTAAGTGACGTGCCTGTGTTTTTCATCACCGCCCGGGTGCTGGAAGAGGACGAACTGAACGGATACGCTGCAGGGGCGGACGATTACGTGACAAAGCCCTTTTCCCTCCCGGTGCTTCATGCCAAGGTAATGGCTATGATGAACCGGCTCCGCGGAGAGCGGCCGGGCGACCGGATCTGTGCTGGAGGCATCGAGGTGGATACACAGAGGAGGAAAGCCCTTGTAAACGGCGTGGAACAGAGCCTTCCGCCGAAGGAATATGAGATGCTGGTATTCTTTCTGGAGAATCCCAATCGTACCTTTACAAGAGAGCTGCTGCTTATTCGTTTCTGGGGATATGACTTCGAGGGAAATGAGCGGGTCGTTGACAATCATATCAAGAAGCTGAGAAAAGTGCTCTCAGGCAGCCGGTGTGCCATCCGGACGGTCCGTCAGTCCGGCTACAGGATGGAGGTGTCGGTATGAAGACTCAGGAGAAGCAAAAAGCCCGGGAAGGGCGAAAAAATCAGGGAAAACGGAAATCGTATATACCGCCGGGGGTTTTCCGGAGGGTGATCCTGATATTCGGCGCGCTGTATGTGGGAAGCATGGGACTTGCCACTGTGCTCGTGCAGCAGAAGTTCCGGCAGGATCATATGGAGTCTCTGGATAAGATCAGTGAATGGATAACGGACTATGCGTCAAGTGCGTTCCAGACTGATGAAGGCGGACAGATCCATGTGACCCGGGAAAGCGCGGGAAATGCTCTGAATTTTGTGTTGGCATCCTGTGTCAGGCAGGGAGAACTGCCGTATATGCTCTGGTCTGGAGCAGCGTGGGACGGGGATGGAGAGAAGATCGCTGAGAGCGGACCGGTTTTTGTAGGGTATGCGGCGAATCCGGAGAAAGAAGGAGAAGCCGAGATCTGGACAACACGTATAGACGAGTATCTGGCGGAAGAAGAACTGGATCAGCTGAGCGGATATTACTTTTTAAACCTTCAAGAATCGAAATATAAGTATTCAGACGAATGGGAGGAGTATAGTATTTCGCCAAAGCTTACAACTGACGGTGAGTTGACGGCCATATCGGTCTCGCGCAGAAAATATCAGCAGATGGATCAGGATGAAGCGGAAGAATGGACAGGCACGGCTATGAGCCTTCAGGAGGATGGGGAAGAGGAGCGGATATATAAAAAAATGGATCCGGAGGAGATCTGGAGATGGGATAATCCGCAGGTGTCTACGGACGAAGAATCTGAAGAAACAGATGAGTATGGAATTGCCAGGGCTTCCTTCTTAATTTCCGGTGGATATTTCCCAGGCCAGGATTCAGAAGTCAACCGCTGGCCGGAGTGGCGCCAGGATGAATACTTGAACAGCTTCCCGGACAGAATCAGGGAGACCGCTGAGTTCTGGCTCGGTGAGAATGACAGTCTCAGCTACACGGGAGCAGGACAAGAGCTGGAAAATGATGTTCCGGAGACAGAGGCGGATCTGACGATCCCTGTTTACTTTGACAATGCGGCCGATGATTCGGAAGAGACGGTCTGTACGCTGAAGCTTCGGATGACTTCTCACTCCTGGCTGGCGGCCATGGATTATATGCGGTATGTGTACCTGGGCGGTATTCTGCTTATGCTGGCTTGTATTGCCTATGTGCTGTGGATCTTGAATAAAAGCTACAGGAAGATGGCGGAAACAGAGCTGCAGAGACGAGATTTTACCAATGCCATGGCTCATGAGATGAAGACGCCTCTCAGTGTGATCCGGGGATTCGCAGAGAACCTGAAGGAGAACCCGGATACCGGAAAGAGGGATTACTATCTGGATCATATTATAGGACAGACGGAGGAGATGGACGGGACGGTAAAGGAGATGATCCAGGTATCCAGGATGGACAGCGGGGATCTGCGGATGAGCAGGGAAAAGTTTTCTCTCAGTCAGCTTCTGGAAAAGGAGGCGGAAAGGCTGGAGTCCCGGGCAGAGGAAAGAGGAATTGACGTATGTCTCCGATGTACGGAAGAAATCATGATAGAAGGCGATCGGAATATGCTGGAAAAGGCCTTTCGCTGTCTGTTGGACAATGCGGTCAGTTACAACCGGAGAGGAGGCTGGATCTATATTACAGTGGACAGCGGAACGTGTGTGATAGAGAATACCGGGAATCTGATCCCGGAGGAGAATCTGTCCCGTATCGGCGAGATGCTCTGGACAGGACAGCGGGAGCGGGGTGCCGATGCGTATGGAGAGAAGCATCATGGAATGGGGCTTTATCTGGCTGGGCGGATATTCCAGATGCATGGGATGAAGATGAAAGTGGAGAATATAGAAGAGGGCGTACGGGTGAGTGTGAGCTGGTAGAAATTGAGCGAGGGATTTGATCCGCGGGAGCAGGAGCGCTTTTTCAGCGCTCCTGCTCCTTTATCTTTTATCCGTCCGCCTGAACTTTAAAATAATTATAAAATTCAAGTAATATAGGTGTTTAATTCAAGTTAAAGTAATGTTAATATTCATGTAGAACAAAACATAAGACAGAAAAAAGTGGTACAAGAAATGGTTAATATGTATATTATATGAAGAGTAGGTGAATTAGAAATGGTAAAAATAGCAAAAGATAATGAAATAAAAACGAAATCTGTAGATGAACTTTTGCTTGAATTTAAAAATTCGGAATTCAAAGATATATCAAGTAAAATCAAGTTTACAGGAATGGGGGAAGGAAAAGATGTTTATAATATCACTGCTCCATTTGAAAATGAAAATCAGACTTATATAGCAGGAAGAGTGGAGGCACGTGACAGTGAACAGTCAGAAGTGGTCTTCTTTAAACAGTCGGGCGAGACATGGGAAGCAGACAAAAGTATGCCCCGGCTGCAGCTTCAGGATCCTTTTGTGACAAGGATCGGAGGCGAGCTGATCCTTGGAGGCGTTGAGATCTTTGACGATGTGGAAAAGCCGGGTACATGGAATTATCGTACTGTTTTTTACAGAGGCGCTTCCATAGCTGATCTGAAGAGGTTTACACAGGGGCCTGACCGGATGAAGGATATCCGGCTCTGCGGACTGCCGGACGGCAGCATCCTTGTGATGACGAGACCTCAGGGCGAGATCGGAGGACGTGGGAAGGTCGGATGTCTCATGATCCGTTCTCTGGAAGAGCTGAACGCTGAGAATATTGAGAAAGCTGATATCCTGGAAGGAATGTTTCTTCCGGAAGAATGGGGCGGATGTAACGAACTGCACCTGCTGAAAAATGGGAAGATCGGCGTCCTTTCTCATATTGCAAAATATGACGAAGAAGGAAACAGGCATTATTATTCAACAGCATTCTGCTTTGATTATCGGACGGGAGAATATACCCCGATGAAGATCATTGCAGTCAGGGCAAACTTCCAGGATGGACCGAGCAAGAGAGATGACTTGAAAGATGTGATCTTCAGCGGCGGCCTGGTTCGTATGGAGAATGGAAAGGCACAGTTATACTGTGGTGTGAGTGATGTAGAAGGACATACGATTACAATCTGTGATCCGTTTTTGCCCTTTGAAAAATAAAAAAATTATAAACACAAGGAGGAAGTAGTATGAAAATCAAAAAAGCAGCAGCACTCTTTATGGCAGCGGCAATGACAGTGACGTCGCTGACTGCCTGCAGCAGCGGAGACGGAGGAAGCTCATCAGATGACGGGGGCTCATCATCAGGAACACTCACTGTAGAGTTCTGGACAGCTCCTCAGCAGGTTCAGTATGACTTCTGGGAGAGCAAGGCTCAGGCATTCAACGAGACAAAGACTCAGGTGAACGGACAGACGATAGAGGTGAAAGTACAGATGATGCCGGAGTCACCGTCATCCGAAGCAGGAATCCAGAACGCGATTGCTACAGGTACAGCACCGGCGGTTTCCGAGAACATTAACAGAGGATTCGCAGCTACACTGGCAGCATCTGATGCGGTTTATGACCTGTCTCAGGAAGACTGGTTCAACGAAGTGATCGAGGCGCGCCAGATGGGAGATACCATGGACGGCTGGGCAATTGACGGAGGACAGTACGTACTTCCGGTTTATGTAAACCCGATGACATGGCAGTGGAACATGGATGGACTTAAAGTGTTCGGATATAGTGAAGCTCCGACAACGATCGCTGAATTTCAGGATATCATGTCTCAGTGGAATGACAAGAAAGACGAGCTTGAAGCTGTAGGAATCACACATTCCTTCTACAGACCGTCACTGACACGTTCCGATCAGTACTGGGATCGCTGGTATGACTTTATGATGCCGTACGATGCGATTTCACAGGGCCAGTCCATTGTAGATGGTACAACACTGACCATGGATAAGGACAGTGCAGTGAAAGCAATGGAAGTGATCGGTACTTTTGGAAACACGATCCAGCAGGGAGAACTCTCCAGTATCTGGACAGAAGATGTACCGTCTGTACTTGTAACCATCAATGCACCGTGGGAGATCTCACTGTATCAGGAGAACAACAAGGTGTACGGAGAGGACTATGTTTACGGACCGGCACTTGTTGAGAACGAAGGCGACACACCGTACTGCTTCGCTGATTCCAAGGGACTGACATTCTACAAGACAGATAACATTTCCGAGGACGAGCATCAGGGCGCTGTTGAATTCGTAAAATGGGTATACAATGCAGAAAACTCTGCTCAGACAGACTTGGAGTGGCTTGAGGCAACAATGATGCTTCCGGTTAGAGGAGACCTGAATGAAAACGAAACATTCACAAGCGTAATGAACGAAAGCCCAGAGCTGTCTGCACTGGCACAGTGGGTACCGTATGCAATGCCGGGACTGGCAAGTGAAAAAGATGCCGATATCTGGACTGCATTTACAGAATCAGCCATGGCTCCGTATATGAACGAAGTGATGAGCGCAGAACCGGGCAATGCGCCGGATGCAACATCATACATTGAGGCAGGCATGGATGCAATGAAAACAGCAGGCGGACTTTCTTGAGCCGATATGAGGACAGGCTGCACAGACTTGTGATACAGGCGTGCAGCCTGTAATTGTAAGGAGAGTTGAAACGTATGAAAGATAAAATGAAACTGAATCCCGGCAGAAAAAGGGGACTTGTCGGATGGCTTTTGAATGCGCCGTATCTTGCTTATTCCCTTATCTTTTTCCTGATTCCACTGATCTGGGCCGCATGGCTGTCAGTCATGGACTGGAACCTGATGTCAAAGGACAGAACTTTTGTCGGACTGGACAATTTTAAAGCATTGTTTTCGGATACCAGAGTGCAGGCAGCGTTTGTTAACTCTTTCAGATATCTGTTGCCGATCGTTATCCTCTGTTTCCTTGGCGGACTTGTGATCGCGCTTCTGGTTTCCAAGCTGCCGGACAAGATCAAAGGATTTATAGCGGTACTGTTTTTCATTCCGTATCTGACTTCGGGAGTTGCAACTTCCGTTGTTGTTAAATACTTTTTTAACTATAACTCTGTATTCAATGAATTCCTGAGAGAGCATTTCAATCTGAATGTGAACTGGCTGACTGATGAGAAGTTTGCTTTCTGGGTTATGGTGTTTATTGTTGTATGGAAGATGTCAGGCTATTATGCTCTGTTCATTCTGTCAGGTATTGAGAGTATTGATGTGGAAGTAAATGAGGCGGCTGCTCTGGACGGCTCCTGCGGACTGCATAAGCTGATCCATGTGACGCTGCCGATGATCATGCCGACACTGACGACAGTCATCGTTCTGGCAACAGGACTTGCCTTCGGTATTTATACCGAGCCTTACCTGCTGACAGGCGGCGGCCCGAATCTGTCAACGACTTCCTGGCAGCTGGAGATCTACAATGCATCATTTACAAGATTTGAATCCGGCTATGGTGCAGCAATGGCTATCGCAAGTGCAATACAGATCTTCATTACCCTGCGTATCATTAACTTTATTACAGACAGACTAAACCGTAAGTTCGGTTATTAGGGAGGGAAAAGCATATGAATAAAAAGAAGATCAGTGTTAAAACAGTAATCATCACGATCATTACTTTGATCTTGCTGGCGATCTCTCTCTTCCCGTTTTACTATATGATCGTACAGTCTCTTACTTCATGGGACATGGTAGATAAGACCCTTGTTCCTTCCGGACTGACACTCAGAAGCTATGAATATCTGCTGGGAAGAGGAGGAGCAACGAATTCCATGATGTGGTTTAAAGCGCTGTGGAACTCCTTTGCTGTATCATTCCCGACTGCTGTGATCTCAGTTGTTGTTGGCCTTGCTATTGGATATTCCGTATCTAAAATGAAATTTAAAGGGGAAAGATTCATCATGAATACTCTTCTGTTCCAGATGTTCTTCCCGACGGTCATCCTGCTTGTTCCAAGATATATGATCACAAGATCACTGACGAACAGTTATGCAGGAATGATCCTGCCGCTGTGTATTTCCATATGGGCGGTCTTTATGTACATCAACTACTTCAAGACCATTCCGAACGATGTATTTGAAGCGGCAAAAATTGACGGTGCGGGCAATCTTAGGATACTGACCAGTATTGCCTTCCCGATCACAAAGTCAGTAACAACGATTGTATTCTTATCAATATTCATGCAGAGATGGAACGAGCTGATGTGGGATATGCTGATTTCACCAGATATCAATATGCAGACATTGAACGTGTTGATTTCTACACAGTTTAAACCGATGGGAGCTTTCCCGGGACCGATGTACGCTGCATCTGTTATTTTAACACTGCCGATCATCATTCTGTTCCTCTGCTTCTCGAAGTACTTTAAAGAGGGTATCAGTTTCATGCTGAAATAATAATGTTGACAGGAGAAAATATATGAAGATAAACAGATGTCCTATGAATCCTCTGCTCGTGCCTGAGGATGTGAAACCAAGCCGGCCTGATTTTAAGGTTGATGGTGTTTTTAATTGTGGTGTTGCAGAATACAACGGCGAGATACTGCTGATGTGCCGTGTTGCCGAGTCAGTGAAGTGTGATGATCCGGATGTGGTAAAGATTCCGATTGTTGTAAATAAAGACGGACATGATGAGCTTGAGGTAGTAACCTATGTGAAATCCGAGCATCTGGAACTTGACTTTTCTGATTCAAGACATGTGGAGAAGGTGGAAAAGAAGAGAAAAAAATGCATTAACCTGACTTCTCTCTCTCACCTGAGACTGGCAAGAAGCAAAGACGGAATTCATTTTACTGTGGCGGATGAGCCGGCTATCTTCCCTTCTGCTGAAGAGGAAAGCTGGGGAATGGAGGATCCGCGGATCACTCAGATCGGAGATACTTACTATATCAATTATACATCCGTGACAAAGAACGGACCTGCGACTTCACTGATCAGTACGAAAGACTTTGTGAATTATGAGCGCCACGGCATTATCTTTGCTCCTGAAAATAAGGATGTAACTATATTCCCTGAAAAGATCGGGGGAAAATATGTAGCCTTTAACCGTCCGGTGCCCTGTGGCATCGGAGATCCGGAAATGTGGATCGCGAAATCACCGGATCTGATTCACTGGGGAGAGCAGAAGCATTTCTGCGGACTCTCAGGCGGATCTGAAGAAAGATGGGATAACGGCCGGATCGGAGGCGGAGCAGTTCCGTTTAAGACAGACCGGGGCTGGGTGAAGATCTACCATGCGGCAGATAAGAATGACAGGTATTGTCTGGGCGCCTTCCTGCTGGATCTGGAAGATCCGTCGAAGGTGCTGGCGAAGACGTCGCAGCCGATCCTGGAGCCGGAAGAAGAGTATGAGATAAATGGATTCTTTGGCAATGTTGTGTTTACATGCGGATGCCTGGTGAAAGAGGATACGGTGACCATATATTATGGAGCCGCAGACGATAAGATCTGCCGGGCGGATATCCGTCTCGATGATATTTTTGCCGCTATGGAATAAGAAGCTATATATTGAACCGCTGAAGTTTTTGTGGTTAAATAATAGTAAAATCAAGTGAGAATCATTTGATTTATAAAGTGAAAGTAACAGTTCAGCCTGCGCCATTTCTGCTGGCTGAACTGTTATAAATATATGCGGCAAGGGGCGGAAATTTATGAGAAGAAAACGTGTGACAATGAAGGACATTGCAGAGAAGCTGGGGCTGTCGATCAACGCTGTATCGCTAGCGCTGAATGACAGAGCCGGCGTGGGGGAAGAAACGAGAAAATCAATACTGGACACTGCGGAACAGATGGGGTATCTGGACCAGTCTCCCCAGTATATACAGACCTATTCGAATAAGAATATCTGCATTATGCTGAAGCACCGTTTTTTTCGAGATTTCAGATTTTATGGAAGAATACTTCTGGGGATCGAGGAAGAAGCGAAGAAATCAGGATACGATGTATTTATGAATTCCTTCGAAAAAGAGGAAATCCCTGCATGTGTGGAGAGCAGGAAGGTATCCGGCATTGTGGTGGTGGGAAAGATTGAAGACAGTTTTCTCACACGCCTGAAGGAATACGGGATACCGGTCATGCTTGTTGACCATGTATCTCTGGAAGAACCTACAGACTGCGTAACATCAGACAGCAGGCTCGGCGCTTACAAGATTACATCGTATATGCTGAGCAAGGGAATCACAAGGATCGGATACTTTGGCGATATTGAATATACGCCCAGTACGCTGGACCGTTTCCTGGGATATAAAGAGGCGATGCAGGACTATCTCCACCTGGGAACATTTAAGGAAAGCATGGCATATGTGGACCGGTTTTCCGCCCTTGGCAATGTGGAGGACTATGTGATCAATCAGGATGCAGAAGGAATGTATGAGGCGTTTGAGAAAATCGAAGAAAAACCGGACGCACTGTTCTGCTCCAATGACGAGCTCGCCGTCTTTCTGATGAAGACGCTTCAGGGAAAAGGCTATACGATTCCCGAAGATATAGGAATTGTAGGATTTGATGATATTGAGCTGAGCAGTATTGTAAGCCCTGCTCTGACAACGGTGCATGTACCGAAGAAACTGATGGGGCAGAAGGCGATGCAGCGGCTTCTCCACCGCATCTCGCATCCGGGCGGCGATATTGAGAAGGTCGTTATGGGAGTTGAGGTGGTAGAGCGCGAGTCCGTGTGATACTGTGTTTAATAAAAATGAAAAAGAAAAGAGGCAGATTATGGAGCATTGGTGGAAAACAGCCGTTTTTTATCAGATATATATCCCCAGCTTCTGCGATGGAAATAATGACGGGATCGGAGACTTTGCCGGAATAAAATCCAGGCTCGGATACCTGAAGAAACTTGGCGTGAGCGGAATATGGCTTACGCCTTTTTATCCTTCGCCGAAAGTGGATCAGGGATATGATATTTCAGATTATTATGATATTGACCCAGACTATGGAACGATGGAAGACTTCGAGGCATTTATCGAAGAAGCGCACCGGCTGGGAATCAAGGTGCTCTCTGACATCGTGATCAACCATACTTCAACGGAGCACAAGTGGTTCAAGGAATCAAGGAGTTCTGTGTCAGACCCGAAGAGAAACTGGTATATCTGGAAAAAGCCTGTTGACGGCAGGGAACCGAACAACTGGGAATCCTTCTTCGGAGAAAAAGCCTGGGAGTATGATGAGGCCACGCAGGAGTATTATTATCATTCCTTTGCAAAAGAACAGGTGGATCTGAACTGGGCTGAACCGGAAGTGAAGAAGGCGGTCTTTCAGATGCTGGATTTCTGGGCGGAGAAGGGAATCGACGGATTCCGTCTTGACGTGATCAACAACCTGACACTGACAGACTGCATGACGGACAATCCTTATGACAGTCAGGGAGAGCAGATCCATAAGTATGACGTGAACCAGCCGGGAATCCATGAATTTATGAAGGAACTGAAGGAGCATCTGAACAGAGACAGGAAGCTGTTCCTGATAGGTGAGATCAGCAGTGAGGATCTGGATGTGATCCGATCTTTTGTTGGAGACGGGCAGCTTGATACAACCTTTAATTTCAATCTTGGAAGTATGGAAACATTCGACTTTCAGAAGTTTTATCACGAGCTGAAGAGGATGGCGCAGCTGTATCAGGAAGATGATTATCCGACTATATTTTTCGGAAGTCATGATATGGCGAGGTTCCCCTCAAGATTTCAGTTTAATACCGATCAGGCGAAAAATCTGTTCACCTTGATGATGAGTTTCCGAGGGATTCCCTTTATATATTTTGGGGATGAGATTGGAATGGAAAACTACACATGCTATACTAGGGATGATGCAAGGGACATCCAGGGTGTGATCGCATATGAACAGGCAAAAGCAGCCGGAAAAAGCGAAGAAGAGGCAATCCGGATCCTGAACCGGCAGTCCCGGGATCATTCCAGAAATACTATGTACTGGGATGACTCCGCCTATGGCGGCTTCTCGCAGACAGCTCCCTGGATCAATTACCAGGAGCAGTCGGGACAGAGCGCGGCGGAACAGATGGAAGATCCGGAATCTCTGTATTCATATGTGTCAGAACTGGCCCGTATCCGGACCGGGGAGACTGTGCTGGCGGAAGGAAGCTGTGATGTGGATTCGCCGCAGGACGGAGTGATCGTTCTGAAGAGGACTTACGGTGGAACACAGATATGGACGGTTGTGAACTTCTCCGGGAAGACATATGAGATGCAGAAGGAAGGCTGCTGGCGGGATGCTTCCGGTATCATGATCATGTCCCGGCAGGATACTGTGCAGGAAGAGGAAAATAAGCTGCTGATCCACGGGGAGAGCAGCGTAATGTGGAGGTATTGTGATGAATGAAATGATAAGAGAGAGATATGAACTGTGGCTGAATGATCCGTATTTTGATGAGAAGACCAGAGCGGAGCTGAAGGCCATTGAACAGGATACGGCTGAGATCGAGGACCGGTTCTACCGGGATCTGGAGTTCGGGACGGGCGGTCTGCGGGGCGTGATCGGAGCCGGAACGAACCGGATGAATATCTACACAGTCAGAAAGGCGACCCAGGGACTGGCCAACTTCATTATAAAGGAAGGCACACAGGAGAAAGGTGTGGCGATTGCCTTTGATTCCAGAAATATGTCACCGGAATTCGCACAGGAGGCAGCGCTGTGTCTGGCAGCGAATGGGATCAAAGCATATATTTTCCCGTCTCTGCGCCCTACCCCCATGCTTTCCTTTGCGCTCCGGGAGCTGAAGTGTACGGCCGGTATCGTTGTGACGGCCAGCCATAATCCGCCGGAGTACAACGGCTATAAGGTATACTGGGAGGACGGCGCCCAGATCACATACCCGAAAGATGAGCAGATCATCGGGGAAGTCAATGCGATCACGGATTACGCACAGGTGAAGATGACCACGAAGGAAGATGCTGCGGCAGCAGGTCTGTACGAGGTGATCGGGGAAGAGATGGACGACCGCTATATGGCGGCGCTGAAGACGCAGGTCCTTCATCCGGATATCATCAAAGAAGAGGCAAAGAACCTGAAGATCGTCTATACACCGCTCCATGGAACAGGAAATATTCCGGTCCGCCGGATCCTGAAGGAGCTTGGATTCGAAAATGTTTATGTGGTAAAAGAGCAGGAACTGCCTGACGGAGACTTCCCCACAGTAAGTTATCCCAATCCGGAGGACAAGAAGGCATTCACACTTGCGCTGAAGCTGGCGGAAGAAGTGGACGCAGATATTGTGCTTGCCACGGATCCCGATGCGGACAGACTGGGTGTCTACGCAAAGGATACAGCTTCCGGAGAATATGTAGGCTTTACCGGGAATATGTCGGGAATGCTGATCCTGGAATATATCCTTTCCCAGAAGAAAGCCATGGGTATCCTGCCGGAGAACGGAGCTGTGGTCACAACCATCGTATCAGGAAAGATGGCCCGGAAGATCGCCGCTGCGTACCATGTGGATCTGATCGAGACACTGACCGGATTCAAGTATATCGGGGAGCAGATCAAATTCTTCGAACAGAACAAAGATCATGAATATCTGTTCGGATACGAAGAAAGCTACGGATGCCTGGTGGGAACCCACGCCAGAGACAAGGACGCCGTGGTTGCGGTTATGGCGCTGTGCGAAGTGGCTGCGTACTGCAAGAATCAGGGAATTACACTGTGCGACCAGATGAGAAATCTGTTTGAAACATATGGCTACTATAAAGAAGGATTATGTACTGTAACACGGAAAGGTCAGGACGGAGCAAAAGAGATTGCTGCCAAGATGGAGACGATCCGCAGCGAAGTCCCGAAGGAAATCGGCGGAATGAAGGTAAAGCAGTTCCGTGATTACAGAGAAGATGTGACTCTGGACTGTGAGACGGGAGAAAAGAGACCCACAGGACTGCCCCGCTCCAACGTACTGTACTTTGAATTGGAAGAGGAGGCGTGGTGCTGTATCCGTCCGTCAGGAACAGAGCCGAAGATTAAGTTTTATATGGGAGTCTGCGGCGCAGATGACGCGGATGCAGATGAGAAGCTGGAAAAACTGACCGCTGCGGTACAAGAACTGTAGGAGGACTTCAATGCTGAAAACGGAAATCAATAAAAACTGGAGAATGCGAAGAGCCGATGAGTCCGGCTGGCAGCCGGCAGAAGTGCCGGGAACGGTTTACACAGACATGCTGCGAAACGGGCAGATAGAAGATCCCTACTGGCGGGATAATGCAGAGAGACTTCTGCCTCTTATGGAATATGATTATGAATATGAGACGGAATTTGAATGCAGTCCGGAATATATGGAATGTGAGGATGTCCTGCTCCGGTTTGAGGGAATCGATACCATTGCCGATATTTATGTTAATGGAAAACAAGTGGGAAATGCTTTCAATATGCACCGGATCTGGGAAATCCCTGTAAAGGAGCATCTGTCTGCAGGAAACAACAGGCTTACCGTTAAGCTGCATTCCCCGCTGAGATATATCCGGGAGAAATTCGCAGAGTCACCGGTACTGGGCTCGGAGGACGCCATGGATGGTTTTGTCCATATCAGAAAGGCGCACTGCATGTTCGGCTGGGACTGGGGCGCCCATCTGCCGGATCAGGGAATCTTCCGACAGGTCTTTCTGCTGGGGAAAGAGAAGGAACGGATCCGGGAAGTGCGCATCCATCAGAAGCATATGGAGGACTGCGTGGAACTTGGACTTACTGTGCTGACAGATGGAACAGACAGGCCGGACTACCAGGTGACGATTACAGATCCGGAAGGAAACAGCCGCATTTACGAAAACAGCCCGGAGACGATCCGCATTGAGCAGCCCCGGCTTTGGTGGCCCAACGGGTTGGGAGAGCAGCCGCTGTATACGGTAAAGGTGGAACTGCTGGAAACGGAGAGCGAAGATGGCAGTACCAGGACGGCAGATACCTGGGAGAGACGGATCGGTCTTCGTACACTGACGATCCGGCGGGAGAAGGATGAGTGGGGCGAGAGCTTTGCCCATGAGATCAATGGAAGGACCGTATTTGCCATGGGAGCGGACTATATTCCGGAGGATCACCTTCTGGGCAGGACAAGCAAAGAGCGGACGAGAAAGCTTTTGGAAGACTGCAGAGAGGCCAACTTTAATACGATCCGTGTCTGGGGCGGCGGCTATTATCCGGAGGACTGGTTCTATGATCTGTGCGATGAACTGGGGCTGATGGTATGGCAGGACTTTATGTTCGCCTGTGGCTTATATGACCTGACGCCGGATTTCGAGGCAAATGTCACACAGGAATTCATTGATAATATCATCCGGCTCCGCCACCATGCGTCTCTTGCGCTGTGGTGCGGAAATAATGAGATGGAAATGTTTGTTGACCGGAGACTGTGGGTTACACAGAATTCCCAGGTGCGGGATTACCTGATCCTGTTCGAGCGGATCATCCCCCATGTACTGGAACAGTATGACCCGGATCATTTTTACTGGCCGGCGAGCCCTTCTTCCGGCGGTTCCTTTGATGAGCCCAATTCACCGGACCGGGGGGATGTTCATTACTGGGATGTGTGGCATGGAGACAAGCCGTTTTCCGAATACAGGAAGTTCTATTTCCGCTATGTGTCAGAGTTTGGCTTCCAGTCCTTCCCCTGCCTGAGCACGGTGAAAACATTTACTCTGCCTGAGGACCGGAATATTTTCTCCTACGTAATGGAACGGCATCAGAGAAACGGCAGCGCTAATGGAAAGATCATCAACTATATGCAGCAGACATATAAGTATCCGTCATCTTTCGATCTGGTACTTTATACTTCTCAGATGCTTCAGGCCGATGCCATCCGGTACGGAGTGGAACATTTCCGCCGAAACAGAGGCCGATGCATGGGCGCCATCTACTGGCAGCTGAACGACTGCTGGCCGGTAGCTTCCTGGTCATCGGTTGACTATACGGGAAGATGGAAAGCACTGCACTATTTTGCCAGACGTTTCTTTGCCCCGGTCATGATTTCATGCGAAGAGGAAGGATGGCTTACCCGGGAAATCAGTATGAACTGGGAGCATTTCAAAGTGGAGCCGTCAATCCGCCTGAATGTGGCGAACGAGACATTTCAGCCGGAACAGCTGCAGGTAATATGGGCGGTGAGAAACGCGGATGGAAGTGTGCTCCGTGAAGAAAAAGAAGAGATTACGGTAGAGGCGCTGGCCTCCTGCTGGCTGGAGAAGACAGAGCTGCCGGATCTTGATGTTATGAACGAGTATGTAAGCTACGAAGCACGAAAAGACGGAGAAATCATCTCTTCCGGAACCGTAATCTTTTCCCTGCCCAAGTATTTCAAATATAAGGATCCTCAGCTGTCCTGCCAGGTGCAGGGCGATGAGATCATCGTAAAAGCACAGGCTTATGCCCGGGGCGTGGAAATCCGCAATGAAGACGAGACGCTGACCCTCTCCGACAACTACTTTGATATGAACGCTGGAGAAAAGCGGGTAAAAATCCTGCGGGGAGAACCAAATGGTCTGAGTATGAGAAGCGTTTATGATATTAAGTGATGGTGAAAATAAGCATAAAATAATGGAAAAAATAAACACACTGTGGATAAAATTTCATAATCAGAGTAAGTTTGTTGATAAGTGCAATAATCACATATAAATGGCTGCACATGATAAAACGATATGATATGGCGAGGGCATCCAAAGCAGAAAATACCGAGAAAAACGGGAAAGTGCTGCTTCGGATGCCTTTTCTGCGAAAAGGGAACGTGGTAAGATAAGAAAGAGAATCTGTGGAGAAACGAAACATAGACAACTGTATTATAATAGTGAATATCATGACTGAGAGGAGCAGAAACGGGAATAATGAAAATACGATTTTTTCCTACTTTGAGAAACTATAAAAAGGAGTATCTGGCAAAAGATATTTTCTCCGGTGTTATTATTGCTGCGGTATCCATTCCTATATCTATGGGGTATGCACAGATTTCGGGGCTTCCGGCAGCTTATGGGCTGTATGGATCACTGCTTCCGATTCTCTTTTTCGCATTGTTTTCAACATCCCGGCAGTTTATATTCGGTGTGGACGCTGCGCCCGCGGCAATTGTGGGAGCAGCTCTGGCGGCTCTTGGGATCGGTGCCGAAAGCAGCGAGGCCATGCAGTATGTGCCGGCTATTGCGCTGGCTGCGGGATTGTGGCTGCTGCTATTTTATTTTCTTCATGCGGACCGGATCGTAGACTTTATTTCTACGCCGGTTATGGGAGGGTTTATCAGCGGGATCGCTGTGACGATCATTCTGATGCAGATTCCAAAGCTTCTGGGCGGCTCTGCGGGAACAGGCGAGCTTCTGGAGCTGCTTCACCATCTGGCTGAGGCAGCGCTCCATATAAACGGGATTTCTCTGATCCTCGGTATTCTGGCGCTTGCGCTCCTGATCGCCGGGAAACGTCTGATCCCGAAATTCCCCATGGCGGCAGCTGTTATGGCAGCAGGCGTCTGCCTGACTCTGTTTTTCCATATTGATGATTATGGCGTGACGCTTCTGGCACAGGTAGATACAGGGCTTCCCGGATTCTTTCTGCCGGATTTCGCGCAGCTTAATCTTACGGCGGTGGCCGGACGGGGCCTGATGGTAGCTGTTGTCGTCATGGCGGAAACCCTTCTTGCTGAAAATAATTTTGCCTCTAAGAATGGATACAGCCTGGATGACAGACAGGAAATTCTGGCGTGCGCAGCAGGAAATATCGCCTCGGCAGCCGTCGGATGCTGTCCTGTCAACGGAAGCATTTCCCGTACTTCCATGAATGAACAATACGGGGGACAGACTCAGGCAGTGTCTCTGACAGCAGGAATCGTGATGGCTGTGATCCTGATGTTTGCCACGGGATTTATCGGATATCTGCCGGTTCCGGTTCTGACAGCAATCGTGATATCAGCGCTGATGAATGTTGTGGAGCTCCATCTGGCGGTCCGCCTGTTTAAAGTGAGCAGACAAGAATTCCTTATTTTTATGGCGGCATTTGTCGTTGTGCTTTTCCTTGGAACGATTTATGGCGTTGTAGCAGGAATCCTTCTCTCCTTTGTAGCTGTGATCATAAAGGCAACGAATCCGCCCAGACATTTCCAGGGAATGATACCGGGAAAACAGGAATTTTATGATCTGGACCGGAACCGGTCAGTGTGGCCGGTGAAAAATGTACTGATCTACCGGTTCAATGAAAACCTGTTTTTTGCTAATATCAAGATCCTTCAGAAAGACATTGAAAATAACATCAAAGAAGATACACAAGCAGTCATTTTGGATGCGGGAGCCGTCAACAGCATTGATATTACGGCGGCGGACAGTCTGGCTGCTCTGGCGGACAGAATGAAGAAGCAAAAGATCAGATTTTACATAACCGAACATTCCCGCAATGTGAACGATCAGTTCAGAAAGCTTGGCATCGGCTGGCTGATCCAGGAGGGTATGGTCAGGAGAACCATTGTTTCCGCACTTTACGATATGGGAATGAAGGAGCCGTTCCCTCTGGATATTCCAGAGAGCGAGATGGAAAAGGTGAGGAGAAACCTTTACTTTGCCCTGTCTCCGGAGGAAGAAAATTCGCTGGAAGAGTTTGCGTGGGCATTTGGGCCGGATGCAGTGCGGGAGATCGAGAGACAGGTAAAATCGATCGTCGAACAGATACACGGTATTTCGGATCTGGAAGAGCTGTCGGAGGCAGGACTGGAAGAAAAACTGCAGTACTGGCATTCACTTGGCCCGCTGGACGAGGATGAACTGCTTAGAAGACTGGAACTTCATATTGATGATCTTCCAGGTGAATTGAAAGAAAACAGTACCCTTGTGGTCAGACTGATCGAGCGGAGGAGAAGAGTGCTGCGCGACAGAATATTAAGAGAACATCCGAATATCAGAGAACATTTGAATGAAAAAAGAGATATTCTGGAACAGCGTTTGAAAAAGCAGAATCCGGAAGGAATACGAAAGCTCCATAAGCTGGAAAACCAAAATAGATAAGAAACAATCTTTGAAAAAACTAAAGTAGGTGTGGATGATGATATCTTTAAATGATTACTTATATTCAGGAGATACGGTATTGAAAATACTGAAAAAATATGCCCGGGATCTGGAAATTTCAGCAGAAGAAAATCACAACGAGGTGGACCGGATACATGTCATCTTCCTGAAACGAACTTCAGACCTGCTGGAACACAATGATTTCCTGACGGCACAGTCACAGAAAATCCGGGAGTTTTATAAGTACATGGCAAAGGAATACGCCAATCTCTCTTTTACCTTTAAAGGAAGGATCAAATCCCTGATCCGCGCGGAAACAAAATTCAACGGTTATATTGTGGAATACATCTATGATTATTATACCGCACATGGAGTCTGTCCGCCTCTGGAAGAATTGAAAAAGAAGCTGGATGGTTTCAGAGATCTGATCGCATACCGCATTGTCATATCTATGCCAAAGTGCCATGTCAGTGATGACAGAGAACGGGAAAAAGAGGAAATCCGTAACCTGTACGCCATTGCAAATGTTATGAAAGGGTTCCTCGAAAAGCAGGGATTCCGCGCAGAGCCGGCCCTTGGTGTAAAGGAGAGCACCTCCCCGCTGCTGAGCGACGCGGTGCGCCCCTATTACAGAGATTATATCTGCCATGCAGAACGAGACGGATACAGGTCTTTGCATATAACATTTTTTGACGAGAGCGCGAAATGCTATATGGAAATGCAGCTCCGCACCAAGCAGATGGACGACATCGCGGAGATCGGCCCGGCAAATCATCTGGGATACGAGAAAAAACAGGAGAGCGAACGCGCCAGAAGAGACAGTATCCCAGTGGGAGAGAACATCTATTTTGACGAGGCATATGAAAGAGTCAGAAAACTGCAGGAACTGGACCTGGCAAAAGTAGATGTGAATATGTTCTCGGCTGTAAATAACAGTCTTATGAATGACGGATGCGGACTGTACCGGGGGAGGCTGATCCTGCCGTATGAGCATCTGTCCAGATTCCAGAATGATCTGATCGATTAGGCAGGAATCTGTGGCGTCAGAGCCCGTGGAGCCTTATTTTATAAGGTCTCTGCGGGTTCTGTCTTTTTGTCTGGGAGTGTCAAAAATCGTTAATTTTTGCGGGAATAGTGTGGTAAAATCGTGAGATGTTAATTGTGACAGTAGTCGGTAAATAATATAATACGACTATAAAAAGACGGGAGGTATGATTATGTCTTCAATACAAGAAGCTATTCGTCCATCAGCAGATCTGAGAAATCATTACAGTGAAATATCGAGGCAGATGTTGAAGGAGAAATAACATGAAATACACAGTTGTTCGTACTGATATGGCAGATGAGCAGATCTGTAAGAGTATCTTTTATATTAATGAGAATTTTGGCTCAGAAGTTGCATTGCAGAAATTGGATGAGTTAGAAGCTTGACAGTATAGAGAAGATTTATGACAGGCTGGACGGTAGAAAAATTTTTTTAAAGAGAATTGGATACAGCAAAAGTTCTCCGCAACCTGCAAAGTGGTCAGCATTCCGATGCCGATGGAAGCCATTGAGGGAATATGGGCTGCGTGAGCCGGAGTTCAGTGATATGGAGATTGGATTTCGCATCAGCCTCTATTGCAATACAGAGGATGCGCTGGGAGATACCACCCAAGGTGCTGAAAAAACTACCCAAGCTATCCAAGACGCTACCCAAGGTACCACCTAAGTTAGGCTGACGGAAAAAGATAAGAACGTATTGGCGGTAATCAAAGAGCAACAGAATATAGCTAAACACTGTTTCGCCAATTGGTCATTAAACTTACCAGTTGGCGTATAGATTAAGGCGGGATATCCACAAGAGGATATCCCGCCTTATTGCTAAAGCTTAAAATATCTGCATGTGTTCCTGTATCAACAAGCGTAAGTGTTAGAATGTCATTTTCAATCAGATAGACCAGAAGCCAGTCCGGTTTAATATGACATTCACGAAAACCTTTAAATTTGCCGCTTAATTCGTGATCTCGATATTTTGCTTCGAGTTGTTTTCACTGACGAAGTACATCAACAACATTGTTGAGAAGCGAAAGATCCAGACCACGTTTTTTCATGAGTTTATAACTCTTTTTATAAGCGGTGGTGAATTTTACTGTATACATTTATTCTTCAAGTGCCTTCAGTAGTTCATCCATGCTGGTGTATCCCTTGACGTCAGGATTGCGGGAAATACGTCTGGCTTCATTCATAGCGTCAAGTGTGCGCTGACTGTAGTGAGGCATTTCGACATTAAACGGAAGCCCTCCTCTGAGAACGCATTGATGAAGGAACAGATTGACCGCACTGGACATATCTAAGCCAAGTTCATTAAATAAAGCTGTGGCCTGTTTTTTTATGTCTGCATCAATTCTAATTTGTGTAGGTGTGGTAGACATATAATCACCGCCTTTCAAATATATTTTATCCATTATGATTTACAATGTCAATCAAAATAGCAATTATATGAAAAATGGCAGATGCCAGAGAAGTTTTGCAGGATGACAGAAAGATTGCAGTACAGAAGAACTTTAAAATAGTAATACTAAGTGCGTTGTGCAGGCGACAACAAAATGCAAATATGATAGAATAGAACATATATTAAACAATCTACGGCAGGGGTGACCATATGCTGATTTATGAAGGAACAAAAGACAA